>JBDTQC010000253.1:0-5632 GCA_039932405.1 Ideonella sp. | reverse complement strand
GAAAACCTCGGTCAAGAACATCTTGGCGACGCGTTTGGCCGTCTCGTGGGTGTTGTGGTCGCTGTCGGTGTCGATCACGAGCGCCTCCAGCACCCCCTGCATCTTGGCCTGCACCTCCGCGCGCAACTCGTCGATCTCGCCGTCGGCGATGAAGGCGGCGATGTTGTCGTTGGCGTGATAGCGGCAATCGGCGGCTTGCAGCCGGTAGCGAATGCGTTGCGAGGCGCTGAGCTGTGCAAGCTCTTCATCGCTGCGAAATATCTTGGGAGCCTTGGGGGTGGACATGGACCATCTGCCGTCGTCGGGTGGCCGTGAGGTTAACCCAGTGCGGTGTTCGGCGCTGCAATGGGTTGATCAGCCCGTAGACTCGGGCCGGTGAATCCGTCCTTGCCACTGGCCACGCTGCTTGGCCACACCGCCGACGCGGTGCAGGCCGTTCGATCCGGTCAGTCGCTCAACGAAGCGCTGGCGCGTTGCCCTGAGGACGCTCGGCCGGGCACCCAGGCGCTCAGTTTCGAGGTGCTGCGCAAGCTCGGCACGGCCACCGCGGTTCGCGCTGCGCTGGTCAAAAAAACGCCAGTGCCGTCGGTCGACAGTCTGTTGCTGGCCGCGCTGGCGCTGCTGTTGCCGCAGCCGCAGCCGCAGCCGCCGCCAGGCGGTGCTCTCGTCACGGCGCCTGACCCAACGCCGGCAGCACAGTCGTACGCGCCGCATACGGTTGTTGATCAAGCCGTAAAGGCGGTCCGCAAGCGCCATGCCGGCAGCGCCGGCTTTGCGAATGCCGTGTTGCGGCGCTTTGTCCGTGAGCGCGAGAGTTTGCTGGCCGCGGTGGCGGACGACGCGGTGGCGCAGTTCAACCATCCGGCCTGGTGGATCGCCAGGCTGCGCGCCGATTGGCCTGACCATTGGCGCGCCATCCTGGCCGCCGATGATCTGCGCCCGCCAATGGTGTTGCGCGTCAACCGGCGGCGCGGCAGCGTCGACGAGTACCTGGCCACGCTGGCACTGGCTGATCTGCCCGCCCGCAGGTTGCAGTTGCCCGGTGCCGACGGATCTGCAGCGCAGCTTGGCGAGAGCTCGGCGATCGTCCTGCAGCGTCCGGTGCCGGTGCAGCGCCTGCCTGGTTTCGATGCGGGCGCTGTGTCGGTGCAGGATGGCGCTGCCCAGCTGGCGGCGCACCTGCTGCTGGCCGACAGCCCGGAGCTGCCGGCGTTGCCGCTGAATGCGCGCCTGCTCGATGCCTGCGCCGCGCCGGGCGGCAAGACCGCGCACCTGCTCGAGCTGGCCGGCGACAGCTGCGACGTGCTGGCGCTCGACCGCGATGCACAACGCCTGCAACGAGTCGACCAGACGCTGCATCGGCTGGGCCTGCATGCGCGCACGCTGGCGGCGGACGCCGCGCAGCCGGCGCAATGGTGGGATGGCCGGCCGTTCGACGCCATCCTGCTCGACGCGCCGTGCAGTGCCTCCGGCATCGTGCGCCGCCATCCCGATATCCGCTGGTTGCGCCGCGCCGCCGACATCGACGCACTGGCACAGATTCAAGCCCGGTTGCTCGACGCCTTGTGGCCCTTGCTCAAACCCGGGGGTCGCCTGCTGTTTTGCACCTGCTCGGTCTTCAAGGCCGAAGGCGAGGCGCAAATCGACGCATTTTTACAACGTCAACCCGATGCCTTCCGGGTTCTGCGGCCGCCTTCGCCGGGGCACCTGCTGCCACTCGCCGACAATCCGCAGAATCAGGCGCTGCCCCCCGTCCCGGATAGCGACTTCTTTTTTCACGGCCTGCTGGCCAAACGCTGAAAGCCTTTCCGTTCACCCGTGCCACCGATGCGATGGACCTTCCGAACAATCCGATCGAATGCTGTTTGCGCGCTGCGAAGCTGGTGCGCGGCCTGGCTGTTGCTGGCCGCCGTTGCCGCGGCGGGTTGGCCTGTGATGGTGACGGCCCAGACCGTGCCGGAGGTGCAGAGTTTTGAGGTGACGCGTGGTGATGACGGGGTCAATGTCGCCTTTGCGCTGAGTTTCGATCTGCCACGCGCCGTTGAAGACGCCTTGTACAAAGGCGTGCCTCTGTATTTCGTGGCCCAGGTCGAGCTGATTCGCGAGCGCTGGTATTGGCGCGACAAGCGCATCGCGCTGGCCGAGCGCACCTGGCGGCTCGCATTCCAGCCGCTGAGCCGCAAATTCCGGGTCAGCTTCGGTGGCCTCAACCAGAGTTACGACAGCCTGACCGACGCGCTGGTGGCAGTGCGCCGGGTCACCAGTTGGCGGGTTGCCGACGCCGCCGCACTCGACGATGGCGGCGGCCACTACATCGAGTTCAGCTATCGGCTCGATACCAGCCTGCTGCCGCGGCCCTTGCAGATCGGCCTGGGCGGCCAGGCCGACTGGAATCTTCGCGTCGAAAAGTACCACCGCATCGATTGAACATTTGCCATGGCCATGACCAAAGCCACGCGCTGGGGCTGGATCGTTTCACTGGTGGCGATCACCGGTGCGGCCCTGGTGCTGGCCTTCATGCTGGCGCTGGCCACCAACAACCGCGCCACCTACGAGCGCCACTACGTGTGGCTGTTCTGGGTCAATGTGGTGGTTGCGGCGCTGCTGGTGCTGGTGATCGGCATCGCCACCGTGCGCCTGCTGGTGCGGGTTTGGCGCGGCAAGTTCGGCAGCCGCCTGCTGCTGAAGCTGGCTGCCATCTTCGCGCTGGTTGGCGTGGTGCCGGGGGTGCTGATCTATACCGTCAGCTACCAGTTCGTCTCGCGCAGCATCGAGAGCTGGTTCGACGTCAAGGTCGAGGGTGCGCTGGATGCCGGCCTCAATCTGGGCCGTGGCACGATCGATGCGCAGGTCAACGATCTGGCCGAAAAAACCCGGCTGGCGGCCGAGCGGCTGGGCGGCGACACCGCCGGCCCGCTGCCCTTGGCGCTGGAACGCCTGCGTGAACAGTTGTCGCTGCAGGAGGTTTCGATCGTCGGCTCGAACGGTCAGATTCTGCTGAACGCCGGCAGTGCCGCCGGCAACCTGCTGGCGCCCGAGCGCCCTTCTGCCGCATTGCTGCGCCAGGCCAAGCTGGCACGGGTGGCGAGCCAGCTCGAGGGGCTGGACGACGACGGCAATGCCGTCAACGGTACGGCCAGCAGCGACCCGGGCGGCACTTCTGCGCCATCTCAGCCGGCCCGCATCCGGGCGCTGGCGGTCATCCAGTCGACCAGTTTCGATTTCACGCAGCAAGAGCGCTATTTGTACGTCAGCCAGGTGCTGCCCAGCCTGTTGACCGCCAATGCGCTGGCGGTGCAATCGGCCTATCGCGAATACCAGCAGCGTGCGCTGGCGCGCAACGGCTTGCGCAGGATGTACATCGGCACGCTGACCTTGACGCTGATCCTGGCGGTTTTCGGCGCGCTGCTGCTGGCTGTGACACTGGCGCGTCAGTTGGCCGAGCCGCTGCTGCTGCTGGCGCAAGGCATGCGTCAGGTTGCCAAGGGTGACCTCAGCACCAAGCCGGTACTCGGCTCGAGCGACGAGTTGAGCGGGTTGACGCGGTCGTTTGCCGACATGACCGAGCAATTGTCGGAGGCGCGTGGCCTGGTCGATCGCAGCGTGGCGCAACTGGAAAGCGCGCGCGCCAACCTGCAGACCATTCTGGACAACCTGACGGCCGGCGTGATCGTGTTCGATCGCGATGGCCGGATCGACACCGTCAACCCCGGCGCCACCCGCATCCTGCGCCTGCCGCTGCTGTCGTATCTGGGCCGACGGCTGGAAGACGTCGCCGGCCTGCCTGATTTTGCGCGCGCGGTGGCGCAGCGTTTCGAGTTGCACGGCAGCGGACCTGAACCCGGCGAACGCGATCAATGGCAGGACTCGTTCGAGTTGCAGACGCAAAACCTGGGAGGCCGCGACCGCGGCGGCCAGACGCTGCTGGTGCGCGGCGCCGCGATGCCGCACGGTGCGCGGCTGCTGGTGTTCGACGACATCACTGAAGTCGTCTCGGCGCAGCGCAGTGAAGCCTGGAGCGAAGTGGCGCGCCGGCTGGCGCATGAAATCAAGAATCCGCTGACGCCGATCCAACTGTCGGCCGAGCGGCTGCAGCACAAGTTGGAGAGCAAGCTCGACGGCACCGATCAGGCGATGCTGGTGCGCTCGGTCGGCACGATCGTCAACCAGGTGCAAGCAATGAAACGGCTTGTCAACGAATTTCGCGACTATGCGCGCCTGCCCGCGGTGCGGCTGGCGCCGGTCGATCTGAACGCGTTGGCCGCCGAGGTGCTGGCGCTGTATGCCAACGAGCAGGAGACCGGCCAATTGCATTTCGAGCCCTACGCCGGGCTGCCGCCAATCGAAGGCGACAATACGCAATTGCGCCAGGTGATCCACAACCTGGTCCAGAACGCGCTGGATGCGGTGGCTGATCGGCCTGAATGCAAGGTCCGGCTGCGAACCGAACTGGCGCGCAATGAAAAGGGGGAGGTACGTGCCGTGCGCTTGGTGGTAACCGACAATGGGCCCGGGTTTCCCGACAAGGTGCTGAAGCGCGCCTTCGAGCCATACGTGACAACCAAGAGCAAAGGTACCGGGCTGGGTTTGGCGGTGGTCAAGAAGATTGCCGACGAACATGGCGCGCGCGTGCGAATCGCCAACCTCGGACCTTCGGATACGGGCGATCCGGCGATTGCGGACGTGAGCGGATCAGCGGGCGTGGGTCACGGCGCTCAAGTTTCTATATCATTTTCGAAGTTGGCGCCAAATCCCGGCATCATTCCTGCCGAGATTGCCATTTCCCAGGCACCGACGCATTGAGGGTTCATGGCCACCATTCTTGTAGTTGACGACGAACTTGGCATCCGCGCCCTGCTGTCTGAAATCCTGACAGACGAAGGGCACACCGTCGAAGTGGCAGAAAACGCCGCGCAGGCACGAACGCTGCGCGAAAGCGCGCGTCCCGATCTGGTCCTGCTCGACATCTGGATGCCCGATGTCGACGGCATCACCTTGCTGAAGGAGTGGAGCGCCACCGCCTGCCTGACGATGCCGGTGATCATGATGAGCGGCCACGGCACCATCGACACCGCCGTCGAAGCCACCAAACACGGCGCGATGGCCTTCCTGGAAAAGCCGATCACGCTGCAAAAGCTGCTGCGCGCGGTGGAGCAGGGCCTGGCCAAACCGGCGCCACGCGTCGAGCAACACCACCTGGTGTCGCAGCACACCCACCAGCGCATCGACAACCCGATGATCGTCGAGTCGACCCTGGTCGGCGGTCCGATCAGCATGCTGCACAACGCGCCGATCGGACCACAGGCCGAACAGAGCTTCGACCTAGATCGCCCGCTGCGCGAGGCCCGTGATGCTTTCGAGAAAAGCTACTTCGAATTTCACCTGGCCCAGGAAAACGGCAGCATGACCCGCGTGGCAGAAAAGACCGGCCTCGAGCGAACGCACCTGTATCGCAAGCTCAAGCAGCTGGGCGTCGATCTGACGCGGAACAAGCGCAACGGGATGTGAGGCCGAGCGGCTTGGGGTTCAGAGCCAGCAGCAAAGATCACGCGCCGCGCGCTGATATACTCGCGGGCTCGGCCTGGTAGCTCAGTTGGTAGAGCAGCGGATTGAAAATCCGCGTGTCGGTGGT
>JBDTQC010000252.1:0-5635 GCA_039932405.1 Ideonella sp. | reverse complement strand
TGTAAAGCGCGCCGCGGATGCCGATCTGCACCGTTCTGAGCGGGTCGAGCAGACCTTCCTCGATGGCGCGCCGGAACGGGGTGCCATGGGTATATTTGCTGCCGCCGAAATAGCGATCCCAGGTGTCGGTGTGGGCGTCGAAATGCACCATGCCCACCGGCCGATCGCGAGCAATCGCCCGCATCACCGGCAGCGTCACCAGATGGTCACCACCCGCAGCCAGCGGAACCATTCCCTTCGCATGCAGCTGCGAAAAGAAGGCCTCGATGCGCTGCAGACTGTCCATCAGATCGACCGGATTGACCGGCGCATCACCCATGTCGGCACAGCGGCACAACTCGAAGGGGCTCAGGCCCGACGCACGGTTGACATTGCGCGCCAATGTCGACAGGTCACGAAGCTGCCGCGGACCGTGGCGGGCGCCAGCCCGGTTGGTGGTACCTCCGTCCCAGGGAATGCCGGCAAGAGCGATCTCGACCAGATCGGCTCGGGCATCGTCGAGCGCCAGATAGGGCAAGCGCATGAAGGTGGCAATTCCAGCAAATCTCGGAAGCACCGTGCCAGTGATCGGACTAAAAAATTCCAAGTCTTTCATTTCGAGTTTTCAATAAGCAAGTTGAATGCCATATGTTGTCGGACCTTGGAGCAATCCTATGCACTTCCATGGCGCATTAAAATAGAAGAATCACACAGTCAACTTCGCAAAATCAATAACTATTGCATCGTCCCGGCCATGTCATCCCTCGTCGATCTGAAACGTCTCAAGCTGTTCAGGCAGGTTGTTGAGTGCGGCGGACTGTCAGCCGCAGAGGCGGTGCTCAACATCAACTTGCCGACCATCAGCGCCCATCTGGCAGCGCTCGAAACGTCGTTGGGCATGCGGCTTTGCGATCGAGGTCGCGGCGGATTTCGGCTGACTGCCCACGGGACGAGCGTGCTCGCCGCCTGTGACAGACTGTTCGAATCGGTCGAGAATTTCCGCGCCGAGATCGGCGAGGTCAGCGACCTCGTATCCGGTAATCTGCGGATCGGTCTGGCCGACAACACGATCACGGACCCGGGATGCCCGGTGATTGCGGCGCTGCGCCAGTTGCGCGCCAGTAGCCGAGACCTGGAGATCAGCGTCGACATCCGAAACCCGGTCGAACTCGAACGGGCGCTACGCGAAGAGCGGATCGATGTGGCCGTCGGTCCCTTCCAGCTGACCGATCCCGGCATCGAGCAGTACCCTCTGTACAAGGAGCGCCTGTCCTTGTATGTCGGCGAAGGACACCCGCTGTTCACCCGTAAATCAATCGGACTGCGGGACCTGGACGGCGCTGACTACGTGATGCGCGGCTACCTGCGCGAGTCACAGGTTGTGCAACATGTCTCGTTCAACGACGCAGCCACCGCGCAGAGCATGGAAGGTCTGGCGAACCTGATCCTGACAGGCCATTATGTCGGTTACCTGCCGGAGCACTACGCAGCCAACTGGGTACGCGCCCGGCGCATCCGTCGCATCCTGCCCGAGCAAATGAGTTACGACGTGCAGTTCAAGCTGATCACGATGCTGAGCCGGCGCCATACGCGGGCAACGAATGCCTTCATCGACATCGTTCGATCGCTGATTGCGCCATGAAAGCCAGCCCATGAACAACCCATTGCCTGCGTTGTCCGGTCGATTGACGATCGACTGCATTGACTTGCCCGGTGGTGGCGTCATCGGCATGTGCAACTGCCCGGGACGTTCTGGCGCCGACGGACGTGGCCGGATCTGGCAGCGCGACCTGGCCGAAGACGTTGCAAGTATCCGTGCCGCAGGCTTCGATTGCGTGTTGAGCCTGTTGGGTGATCAAGAGCTGAAGGCCCTGGGGGCCGGATCGCTTGAAGCCTGCCTGAGCGATATCGGCCTGGCGTGGCGTCAGTTTCCGATTGCCGATTTCGGCACACCCGACCCGAAGGCGCGCAACGTCTGGCACACCATGCAGGTCGAAATGCTCGCGCGATTGGCGACGGGCGAACGCATATTGGTGCATTGCGCAGCGGGTCTGGGACGCACCGGAACGATCACCGCCGTGTTGCTGAAGGCGGCGGGGTTCGATTCCGTCAACGCGGTATCGATGGTCCGGGCCGCACGGCCGGGCACCATCGAGACCGCCGAGCAACTGGCATTCGTGGTCGACTTCGATCCCGGCGCGCAGGATCGGGAGAAAGCTTGAGTCAGCCGATCTGCCGAAAATGCACTCAGCCAGCTGATGAAGGCGTGCCGGCCTGCCCGGATCGGCTCTGCTGCAGCCGCCACATCTCGGCATAACGCCCGCCCAGCGCCAGCAGTTCAGCGTGGCTGCCGCGCTCGATGATCCGGCCATGGTCCATCACCAGGATCTGGTGCGCGTCGACCACGGTCGACAGGCGGTGCGCAATCACCAGCGTGGTCTTGTTGCGAGCAACGCCTCGCAGCTCGGCCTGGATGGCGCGCTCGTTGGCCGAATCGAGCGCCGAAGTGGCCTCGTCGAAAATCAGGATCGGCGGATCCTTCAACAGCGTGCGGGCAATCGCCACGCGCTGTTTCTCACCACCCGACAATTTCAGACCACGCTCACCCACCATGGTGGCGTAGCCTTTCGGTGCGCGGTCGATGAAATCGTGAATGTGCGCGGCCTTGGCGGCCACCTCGACAGCGTGGCGGTTGGCGCCGGGGCGTCCATAGGCGATGTTGTATTCGACCGTGTCGTTGAACAGCACCGTGTCTTGAGGAACGATACCGATGGCCTCGCGCAGGCTCTTCTGGGTGAGCTTTCGAATATCCTCGCCACCGATGCGGATCGCGCCGCCACTGACATCGTAGAAGCGGAACAGCAGCCGCGCGAGCGTGCTTTTGCCGGCACCCGACGGTCCGACCACGGCGACCGTCTTGCCGGCCGGAATCTCGAAGCTGACCTGGTGCAGGATCTGCCGATCGGCGTCGTAACCGAAATCGACCGAATCGAAACTGAGCCCGATCTCGCTGGGTGAATGGCCGGGCGGACCGTCCGCTTGCGAATCGCTGCCGATGCGCAGCGGCCGGGCGTCAGGCGCATCAGCCACTTCACGGTGCTCGCCGAGCAACGTGAACATCTTTTCCATGTCGACCATCGCCTGCTTCAGCTCGCGGTAGATCACGCCCAGGAAATTGAGCGGGACATACAGCTGGATCATCAGCGCGTTGACCAGTACCAGGTCGCCCAGCGTCATGCGGCCCTCGACGACCCCGACCGTCGCACGCCAGACCAGCAAGGTCACTGTGACGGCAATGATCAGGCTCTGACCCAGGTTGAGCAGCGACAGCGAGGTTTGCGACTTGACCGAGGCTTTCTCGAGCCCGCGCAGGTTGTCGTCGTAGCGGCTCTGCTCGAACTGCTCGTTGGAGAAATATTTGACCGTCTCGTAGTTGATCAGGGCATCGACTGCGCGTGTATTGGCACGCGAATCCTGCTCGTTCATCGCGCGCCGGAAATGGGTTCGCCATTCGGTCACACTGACCGTGAAGGCGATATAGACAACCAGCGCCGCAAAGGTGATCGCCGAAAACCAGATGTCGAATTTCGATGCCAGCAGAACAATCACCAGCGTAATCTCGACCAGTGTGGGCGTGATGTTGTAGATCGTGAAATTCAGCAACAACATGATCGAGCGCGAGCCGCGTTCGATGTCGCGCGAAATGCCGCCGGTCTGACGCGACAGGTGAAAGCGCAGGCTCAGCGCCAGCAGATGTTCGAAGGCCTCGAGCGAAATTCGCCGGGCAATGCGGGCTGCCACCGGATAGAACAGGAATTCACGCAACTCGGTGAACAGCGTGATCGAGACCCGCAATGCGCCGTACGCCATCAGCAATGCCACGGGCACGACCAACACAGTGCGCGGGTCCCCCGGCTTCAGATCGAGCGCGTCGACCAGGCTTTTCAGCACCAGCGGTACGCCGACATTGGCCAGCTTTGCTGCCACCAGGCAAGCCAGCGCCAGCGCAACCCGCCAACGCCATTGCCAGACATAGGGCAACAGCTTTTTCAGGGTCGACCAGTCTGAATCCTTGGCGCGAAGCGAGGCAGATTCAGCGGCGGGCGGCGCCGCAAGGGTTTGATGTCGCATCCAGATCCAGAAAAGAAAAACAGGCAGTCAATCGCGAAACTGGCAACAACCAGCAGCGCAGTGCAAAAATGGAGGCAACATCGTCAGCTTCAATGGCATGAACATCGAACCTTCACACAAACTCCCCGCCGAAGGCCCCGAAGCACCCGGCCTGCAGTTCCCATCCGACCGCGAACTGGTGATGCGCGTGATGCCGATGCCGGCCGACGCCAATGCCAATGGCGACATTTTCGGTGGCTGGATCATGGCGCAGGTCGATCTGGCCGGGGCCGTTCTGCCGGTGCGCATCGCACGCGGCAGGGTGGCCACGGTGGCCGTCAACCAGTTCATTTTCAAGCAACCGGTGTCGGTCGGCGATCTGCTGAGCTTTTACGCACACGTGCAGCGCATCGGACGCACCTCGGTCACCGTCCATGTCGAGGTCCATGCCGAACGCGATCCAGCCAATCCCTACGTGGTCAAGGTGACCGAGGCCAACCTCACCTACGTGGCGATCGACATGCAGGGCAAACCGCGTCCGATCGAAAAGGACTGATTTTGCCGTACACGCCCGATCGACAGTCAAGCCCGGCCGCAGCGGAGTAAGCCATGTTCAAGAGCCTGCGGGTTCCCGAGAAGCTGTTCGGCTTCGTGATGTGGTGTCTGTCGTTCGCCTTTGCCGGATTTCTGATCGGTCTGGGCGGCAAACTGGTGGCCGACCTGCCAAGGCTCGAGAACCAGCTCGAAGTCGAACAATTCGCCGATGCGCCAGCGCTGGCAACCACGCGGCAATCGCTGCGACGCCTGACCACGCAGCAACGCGAGCTCGACGATCGCCGAGCGCAGTCCGAGCAGGCCTTGAGCGCCGCCGGAAACGCCTACGAATCGGCGCGCGCGTCTTATCAGAACTGGATCTCGACTCGCACCGCAACCACCGACCCGCAACAGGATCCGGAAGTCATCAAGCGCACGCGCGACCTCGATGCACTGAAGGCACGCGAGCGCAGCGCCGAGCAATCACGCGAATCAATCGACCAGTCGCTGCTCGATCTGGCACAACAGCGTGCTCGCGATCAACGGCGCGAAGCCGACCTGCTCGGCGCCGCGCAAGGCGCCTTCGACTCGGCGGTGTTTCACCAGGAGTTGCGGATTTTCGGGCTGCGCCTGGCGCTGACCTTGCCGTTGCTGGCGATTGCCGGCTGGCTGATCGCGAAGAAGCGCAAGAGCGACTACTGGCCGCTGATGCGCGGCTTCGTGCTGTTCGCACTGTTCACCTTTTTCTTCGAACTGGTGCCGTATCTGCCGAGTTATGGCGGCTATGTGCGCTATGCGGTTGGCGTGTTGTTGACCGTGGTTGCCGGGCACTATGTGATCAAGGCGATGCGTCGCTATCTGGCCAAACGCCAGCTTGCCGCGGCAAAGACCGAGTCCGAGCGTCGCCAATCGCTGGGCTACGAGGACGCCTTGAAAAAGATGTCAGCCAATGTGTGTCCAGGCTGTGAGCGAGCGATTCTGAATGCCACGCCGGCCAGCGATGCGCCGCCAA
>JBDTQC010000251.1:0-5642 GCA_039932405.1 Ideonella sp. | reverse complement strand
TACAGGCAGTCCTGCATGCCCAGCGCGATGCGCGCCATGGCACGGGTGATTTTGCGGGTGACGAATGTCTCGCCGCGCAGCGGGCTTTCGTGGTTGAACAAGATGCCATTGCAGGCATACAGGCCGTAAGCCTCGCGGTAGTTGACGGTGATCCAGTAGCCGTACAGCTTGGCAACCGCATACGGGCTGCGCGGGTAGAACGGCGTGGTTTCTTTCTGGGGGATCTCCTGCACCAAGCCGTACAGCTCGGAGGTGCTGGCCTGGTAGAAGCGGGTTTTCTTTTCCAGCCCGAGGATGCGGATCGCCTCGAGAATGCGCAGCGTACCGATGCCGTCTGCATTGGCGGTGTACTCCGGTGTCTCGAAACTGACCGCAACGTGGCTCATCGCCGCCAGGTTGTAGATTTCGTCGGGCTGAACCTGCTGGATGATGCGGATCAGGTTGGTCGAATCGGTCAAATCACCGTAATGCAGCTTGAACCGCTGGTGGTTGACATGCGGATCCTGGTACAGGTGATCGATGCGGTCGGTATTGAACAGCGACGAGCGCCGTTTTATGCCGTGGACTTCGTAGCCCTTGCCGAGCAGAAATTCGCTGAGGTAGGCCCCATCCTGGCCGGTGACGCCGGTGATGAGTGCGATCTTGGGGGGTGTTGGCATCGACTTTTCAGCGCAGCGCAACCCGCTGCCTGATCCGCAAAATGGCAGGAGTGTACTGAACAAGCAGCCACGTGCTCAGGCAGGAGCCCACAACCGATCGATGGGCTGGTTTGCCACGCGGCCTCGTAGCGCCGCTTTGCATGTGACCGGATTGTTTTCAGAAGGTGTCGAGAATCCGGACGAAGGTGGCAAAACGCGGCAGGCCGCTGCTGGTGAGGTCGCGGTAACGGTAGGTGACGGTCGAACCCAGCGCCGGCGGATTGCGGCGCTGATCGTCGCTGAACCCGCTGCCGACCCAGAACTGCCTGCCGTCGCTGGCGCGCAGCTGGATCGCGCCCAGCGCACCCGCGTATTTGCCTTTGCCAGCGCGGTGGTTGATCACCACGGCCTCGTCGTCGCGCTGTGGCTTCAGCTTGACGAGCGCATCGCTGCGGCCGGTCTGGTACAGCGTCGACGCCCGATGCAGCATCAGGCCCTCGCCGCCCGACGCGATGGTTTGCCGGAACAGCCGATCCAGCGCCGCCCGGTCGCTGACCGTTTGCTGCCGGGCCGCTTTCAGTTGCGGCCATCCGGTTGAATCGACGATGCGTTCGATTTGCGCCGCTCGTTCGGCGAACGGGCCCGCTGCGCCCGGCAGCTCAAATACGATGTACTGGATCTGCCGCCAATCAGCGTCGACTGCGCTCTCGCTGCGCACGATGCCCGACAAGGCGTCGAACCGGCCCCGAGCCAGCCACAGTTCGCCGTCCAGCGCGATCGCTGGCAAGTGCTGCACGAACCAGCGTGGCGCAGGAATCTCGCGGCCGCTGCGAAAGCGCAGCGTGCGCCCGTCCCAGAGTGCTCGCACACCGTCGAATTTTTCACTGACGAGGTAGCCGGCCGGGTCGGTCGATGCTGAGGCCTGGCTGGCCAGCAGCAACTCGAGCGGCGCTGCAGGCGGTTGGTGCAAGGCCGGCGCCTGGGCATTTGCAACCCCAACGCTGAAGCCGGCTGCGATCAGGCATCCGGCGAGTATGTGGAAATGGTGGCTTGGGGGCATTTTCGCTGCTCGCTGAGGCTGCTGATCGGGCAGTCTAGGATCGGCTCGCGCTAGCATTCCATCCCCTATTCGAGCGTTAACCGCAAGGAGCAGCAAACCATGGCCATGGACGTCGTCGATTTCGAGATCAAAGGCTCGGAGATGCAGTTCGTCGAAGTCGAGCTCGATCCGCAGGAAGCCGCCGTCGGCGAAGCCGGCAGCATGATGTACATGGACGCGGGCATTTCGCTCGATACGGTTTTTGGTGACGGCTCCAGTGGCCAGAGCGGCCTGTTCGGCAAGCTGCTGGGGGCCGGCAAGCGACTGGTGACTGGCGAGTCCTTGTTCACCACGGTGTATACCAATCAAAGCTCGCAAAAGCTGAAAGTCGCCTTTGCTGCGCCCTATCCCGGCAAGATCCTGCCGATGGATCTGAGCCAGCTTGGCGGCATGCTGATCTGCCAGAAGGATGCCTTTCTGTGTGCGGCGCGCGGCGTTTCGCTGGGTATCTACCTGCAACAGAAATTGTCGGTCGGGTTCTTCGGCGGCGAGGGCTTCATCATGCAGAAGCTCGAAGGCGACGGCCTGGCGTTCGTGCACGCCGGGGGAACGGTGATGAAGCGCGAGCTGCGCCAAGGCGAAACACTGTTGATCGATACCGGTTGCGTTGTCGCATTCACACGCGAGGTCAATTTCGAGATCCAGTATGTCGGCAAGATCAAGACGGCGCTGTTCGGGGGCGAAGGGCTGTTTTTTGCCAAGGTGAGCGGTCCCGGAACGGTCTGGCTGCAAAGTCTGCCGTTCTCGCGGCTGGCGTCGCGGGTGTTCGCGGCCGCCCCGCAACGCGGCGGCTCGCGTGGCGAGGGTTCGGTGCTCGGTGGATTCGGGGCCGGCGGGCTGCTGGGAGGCATTCTCGGCGGTGACGATGAGTGAGTGATTCGCTGGGGCAATCCGGCGGCGTCCGAGCAAACCCCTACACTTGACGGTTTGCATTGAAGGTTCTGTCTTGGGCTCGTCTTTCGAAAAGTTGCACCAGCCCTTGCGGCGCCGTGGATCGCGGGATTCCCGCCTGGTAGGTGTCCTTGCAGCGATCTTGATCGGCTCCGCGGTCTGGGGCCCGGCGATCGCCGCGGTCGCCTCGCCCACACCAGCGCCACCTACTGCTTCGCCCGCGCCGCTGCCGAAGGGGGCATCTGCACCCGCTCCAGCATCACCGTCCATCGCAAGCTCGGCTGCGCCACTTTCAGCGCCGGGGGCCTCACAGCCAGCGGCCGCTCGCGCCGTGCTGACGGGCAAGCCGATCTTCGTTCTCAACTCGCTCGATGCCAACGTCAGCGTCATTGATTCGCGCACCTTCGCAGAGATCAAGCGCATCCCGACCGGCAAGGAGCCGCATCACCTCTACCTCAGTCCGGACGAAAAGTCGCTGCTGGTGGCCAATGCATTGAGCGACTCGCTCACCTTCATCGATCCGGTCACCGCGAATGTGCAACGGGTTGTTACGGGAATTTCCGACCCCTATCACCTGCGTTTCTCACCTGACATGAAATGGTTTGTCACCGCGGCCAACCGGCTCAATCACGTCGACATCTACCATTGGGATCCTAGCGACGCGGCGACGCCGCTCAAGCTCGCAACCCGTGTGCCAACCGGCAAGACCCCCAGCCATCTGATGATCGATCGCAAGAGCAGCGTGGTCTACAGCTCGATGCAGGACAGCGACGAACTGATTGCGATCGACCTGGCAACGCAGAAACAACGCTGGAAGATCCGTGTCGGCAAGATGCCCGCCGACGTCTACCTGACGCCGGATGATCGCCTGCTGCTGGTCGGCTTGACGGGTGACAAGGTGGTCGAGGTCTACGACGTGAGCGAGGCCAAGCCGAAACTCGTCAAGCGCATCGAGACAGGCGATGGCGCTCACGCTTTTCGGGCGGCCGGCGACATGCGCCACGTCTACATCAGCAACCGTGTGGCCAACACCATCAGCAAGATCGATCTGCAGACGCTGAGTGTGGTTGCCAACTATCCGGCGCCGGGCGGTCCGGACTGCATGGATGTGATGGCCGATGGCAAAACGCTGCTGGTCAGCTCCCGCTGGGCACGCAAGCTGACCTTCATCGACACCGAAACCCGGCAGGTGATCCGCCAAGTCGCTGTGGGACGTTCGCCACATGGTGTGTGGACACTTGACCATGTGGCGCGTTGATCGAGTCAGGCGGGCATTCGGGGTGCTGCTTGCGGGCTGCGTTGCCGCAAGCTCGGTGGCGGCGGCCCCGGGTGCGTCGATGTGCAGCGGCGCGGCGACTGACAAGCCGGTTTACCTGACCTTCGATACCGGGCACATGGGGATCGCCCCGCTGGTTGCCGAGATCCTGCAGCGTCAACAGGTCAAGGTGACGTTTTTCATTGCCAACGAGAAAACCATGAGTGGTGGCGCAAGCCTTGACGACGAATGGGCGCCGTGGTGGAAGGCGCGGGCTGCAGAGGGCCATCTGTTCGGCTCGCATACCTTCGATCATTCGATCTGGATCGCCGATACCAAGGATGGCTTCAAGTTCAAGCCGACGGCCGGACCGGAGGCAGGACGGGTGGTGCAATGGTCGCCGGCCGAATATTGCGCATCGCTGAAGCAGACGGCGACGCGGCTGCAAGACATGACCGGCGTGGCGATGGCACCAATTTTTCGCGCCGCCGGCGGCAAGACATCGCCCAAGTTGCTGGCTGCCGCCAGTGCCTGTGGCTGGACCCACGTGCCCTGGAGCGACAGCGGTTTTCTTGGCGATGAGCTGCCAAGCGATCGCTACCCGAACAAGATGCTGCTGCGCAAAGCGCTGCGCGAGATTCGCAGTGGCGACATCCTGTTGGCGCATCTTGGCATCTGGTCGCGCGAGGAAGTGTGGGCGCCCGGCGTGCTGGAGCCGCTGATTACCGGCTTGAAGGAGCGCGGTTTTTGCTTCGCCACCTTGCGTGATCATCCGCGCTACCGCAAGCTATTGCAGCGCTAGCTCGCAGAAAGCACGTGTTGTGATCGACCAGGCCTTGCACCGGATCGGCGATGTCTTCGGCATTGCCCATCAAGTGCTGTTCGAACAGATCGTTCAGCCCTTGCTGTTCAATTTCGGCCTGGCCAATTTGCTTGAGGATGGCTACGACGCGACCGGCTGGTTGCTGGTGGGTCTGGTTCAGATGGCTGTCATCGTCGTTGTTTTCGGCGCATTTCAGCGCTGGTGGCCCGTAGAGCCCATCACCGACCGGCGCGCCATTCGTGTCGATATTCTGTATACGCTGGTGCATCGGCTCGGGCTGTTTCGGGTTGCGCTGTTTTTCACGATCGATCCGCTGTGGGACGCGTTGTTCGGACGCTTGAGCCTGAGCGGCTGGGGCGGATTTCAACTCGATGACGCGCTGGCGCCGTTGCTGCCGGGTATTTCCGATACGGCGTGGTTCGCCTTCCTTGCCTATCTGCTGGTTTTCGACTTTGCCGGCTATTGGCTGCACCGGAGCCAGCACCAGTTCCGCTGGTGGTGGGCCCTGCATTCAGTGCACCACAGCCAGCGCCAGATGACGATGTGGAGCGACAACCGCAACCACCTGCTTGACGACCTGCTGAGTGATGTGATGCTTGTCTTGCTGGCCCGGCTGATCGGTGTCGCGCCTGGCCAGTTCGTTGCCATCGTGGCGCTGACGCAGTTGATCGAAAGCCTGTCGCACGCCAATGTGCGGATGAGTTTTGGCGCGCTTGGTGAGCGCTTGCTCGTCAGCCCGCGCTTTCATCGCCTGCACCACAGCATCGGGCTCGGACACGAGTCGAGCGGGCGCGGCACACTGGGCGGACATAATTTTGCGGTGCTTTTCCCGTTTTGGGATGTCTTGTTCGGGACCGCCAATTTCGAACAGCGCTACGATCCCACCGGCATTCGAGACCAGTTGCCGGAAGGCGGCGGCCGCGATTATGGTGCGGG
>JBDTQC010000250.1:0-5645 GCA_039932405.1 Ideonella sp. | reverse complement strand
GACCCGTGGCACGGTGACAGAAGCCTGGGCGAGGCAGAACCATCCGCTGTGGCACCGTGAAGTGACCAAAGACAGTTCGACAAGAATTGCATGAGCATTGACAGCCCGGTCCGGGTGATGAGCCCGGAGGATATCGTTGCCCGCGGCGGTGGCACGATGCAGCCGCTCGTCTTGCCGCATCGCTCCAGCCTGTTTGCCGAGCGTTCGCTGCGTCTGCGTCAGCTCGCCGCGGGCCATGCGATGCGCGAGTTCCTGATCTTCATGGCGGATCTGGCACAGGCGCAGCAACACGCTCTCGCCAGTTTTCCTGCCGTACCGCTGCCCGACGCGGCAGCCACCGAGCGTGCCGGCCTCGCCGGCCTGCCGCCGCTGGAGGCGGGTACCTGGCCACGTGACCCGACCTGGCGTGCAGCGCTGGCGCAGATCATCACCGAGCTGCGCCCGCGCGCACCGCAGGCAGCGCAGGTCACACTGGACGCGTTGACCGAGCGGCTGGCGCACGATGTCGACGAAGTCGAACGCCAGGCCGATCGGCTGCTGAACGGTGTGATGCTCGGCCTCGACCTGGCTGCGGCGCCGATCATCGCCGCGGCGCTGCAGGTCAACTGGACCCATCTGTTGCTGGAACTGCAGCGCCTGCATGGCCATGACAAGTTCCCGCCGATCGACCGCATCGACGTGCAGGGCGCGTGCCCCTGCTGCGGCAGCCGCCCGACGGCAAGCATCACGACGCTGGCAGGCGATGCACCCGGGCAGCGGTACCTGCATTGTTCGCTGTGTTCGTTGCAGTGGCACATGGTGCGGGTCCAGTGCAGCCATTGTGGTAGCGACAAGGGCATTGCCTACAACGCGCTCGAGGCGCTCGGCGCGGGTGACGCAACGCGCAGCGGCCGCGCTACCGTGCAGGCGGAAATCTGCGACACCTGCAACCACTATCTGAAGATCGTCCACATGGACCGGGACCCGCACGTGGATCCGGTTGCCGACGATCTGGCCAGCGTCACGCTCGATCTGCTGGTCTCCGAAACCGGCAAGCTGCGCCATGGCGTAAATTTGATGTTGCTGTTCGGGGATCCAGACGTCGCGTCCGACCCCGACCCCGGCGGCGGACCCGACTGATGGGCGCGCCCGAAGGGTCCGTGGTTCACGGCCCGAAGGCTCGGCCCCAGGATCTGCCTTCGGTCGACAAGCTGCTGCGTCTGCCCGACGCAGGGGCGCTGCTGGATGAACATGGCCACACGCTGGTTGCCGGTGAAGCGCGGGCCTTGCTCGAACGGCTGCGCGTGCAGATCCTGGCCGACGAGCTCGACCAGGTTGCGGTGTCACCGCAGGCGCTCACCGATGCGCTTGCCGCGGCGGTGCAGGCGCGTTTGCGTCCCCGCATGCGTGCGCTGTTGAACCTCACCGGCACGGTGGTGCACACCAACTTCGGCCGCGCGTGGTTGGCCGAGCCGGCGCTGCAGCACCTGCTGGCGATGATGACCGGACCGAACAATCTGGAATACGACCTCGTCACCGGCGGGCGCGGTGATCGCGACGCCATCGTCGAGGAGTTGTTGTGCACGATCACCGGCGCACAGGCGGCCACCGTCGTCAACAACAACGCGGCTGCGGTGCTATTGACCATCGCCGCGCTGGCCCGCGGCAAAGAGGTGATCGTCTCGCGTGGCGAACTGGTCGAGATCGGTGGCGCGTTTCGCATGCCCGACGTGATGGCCAGCGCCGCGGCGACGCTCGTCGAGGTCGGCACCACCAACCGCACCCACCTGCACGACTATGAAAGCGCCATCACCGGGCGCACCGCCTTGCTGATGAAGGTGCATACCAGCAACTACGTGGTGCAGGGCTTCACCTCGGCGGTCGATGAAGCCGCGCTCGCGCCGATTGCGCATGCGCGTGGTCTGCCGCTGGCCACCGACCTGGGCAGCGGCTCGCTGGTCGACCTGGCACGCTATGGGCTGCCGCGCGAACCGCTGCCGCAGGAAATGCTCGCCGCTGGCTGCGACATCGTCACCTTCAGCGGCGACAAGCTGCTCGGCGGGCCACAGGCCGGCCTGATCGTCGGCAGCAAGGAGGCGGTCGGCCGGATCCGAACATGTCCGATGAAGCGCGCGCTGCGCATCAGCAAGCTGCCGTTGGCCGCGCTCGAGGCCACGCTGATGCTCTACCTGCGCCCCGAGCGGCTTGCCGACGACCTGCCGACACTGCGTCTGTTGGTACGCCCGGTCGAGGCGATCCGGGGGCTCGCGCGCCAGATGGAGCCGGCACTTGCCGCAGCGGTCGGACCACGTTTCGAGGCCAGCGTGGTCGATCTGTTCGGCCAGATCGGCTCGGGCTCGCTGCCGGTCGAACGCCTGCCCTCGGCGGGTTTTGCCATCGCGCCGGTGCAGAAGAAGAATCCCGGCCGCGCGCTCGACGCTCTTGCCACGGCCTTTCGCAACTTGCCGCTGCCGGTGATCGGGCGCATCGCCGACGATCGGCTGCTGCTCGATCTGCGCTGCCTCGAGACGGCATCGCCATTCGTGACGCAACTGCCCGCGCTGCGGCAAGCGCTGCAATGATCGTCGGTACCGCCGGCCACATCGACCACGGCAAGACCACGCTGGTGCGCGCCCTCACCGGCGTCGACACCGACCGTCTGCCCGAGGAGCGCAAACGCGGCATCAGCATCGAGCTCGGCTATGCCTTTGTCGACGTGCCCGGCGGTGACGAGCGCATCGGCTTCATCGACGTGCCCGGCCACGAACGGCTGGTGCACACGATGCTGGCCGGTGCCACCGGCATCCTGTTCGCGCTGCTGCTGGTGGCAGCCGACGATGGCGTGATGCCGCAAACCCGCGAGCACCTGGCGGTGTTGTCGCTGCTGGGTCTGTCGCGTGGCGCGGTGGTGGTCACCAAGTGTGACCGCGTCGATGCCGCGCGCGCGGATGAAGTGGCGGCGCAGGCAGCGGTGCTGCTGAAGGGCACGACGCTTGCCGGTGCACCTGTCCTGCAGGTGTCGGCGCAGACCGGCGAAGGCATTGCGGTGCTGAAGCAGCGGCTATTCGACGCAGCCCGCGAAACGGCGACCGGTGAGCACGATTCGGCCGCGTTCCGCCTCGCCATCGATCGGGCGTTTTCGCTCGACGGCATCGGCACGGTCGTTACTGGCACGCTGCATGCGGGCAGCGTTGCGATCGGCGATGAATTGCTGATCATTCCCGGCCAACGCCCGGCTCGTGTGCGCAGCTTGCATGCACAAAACCGGGCAGTTTCGCGGGCCTACGCGGGCCAGCGATGTGCCGTCGCAGTGGCAGGCATCGACCGCAATGACATCGAGCGTGGTCAATGGCTGGTAGCGCCCGCGGCTGTTTCGGTCACCGACCGTCTCGACGCCAGGATCACGCTCTGGCAGGGCGAGCAGCGAGGCTTGCGCTCGGGCACTTCGGTGCACGTGCACCTCGGTTCAGCCACGACGCTTGCGAGGGTCGCCATGCTCGAGCCTGCGCTGCTCGAGCCAGCACAAGAAGGCCTGGTCCAGCTGGTCTTGCATCGGCCGATCGGGGCCTGGCATGGCGACCGGGTCGTGCTGCGCGATGCGGCTGCTTCGCGCACGCTGGCCGGCGGCACGGTGCTCGATCCAAATCCGCCGATGCGTTACCGGCGCACGGCCCAGCGCCTGTCGGAGTTGAGCGCGCTGGCACTGCCACAAGTCGACGCACGGCTGCAGGCCTTGCTTGCGGTCGCGCCGCAAGGCGTGGATCTGCAGCGCTTTGCCATCGCACAAGGCCGGACTCTAGGCGCACTCGCGGACGATGTGCTCAGACACACCGACGCACGCAGTGACCACGCCCTCGGCACGACCCAGGCCACGCACGCCGCCGAACTTGTGCTGAGCGCGTTGGCCGAGTTCCATGCGCAGCATGCCGAGGAGCTTGGACCCGATGCGTCGCGCCTGCGCCGGTTGGCCTTGCCAAGGCTGCCTGAACCGCTGTGGCGGGCCTTGCTGGTCCGCCTGCAGGCTCAGGGTCGGGTGGTGTTGCGTGGCGCCTTCGTGCATTTGCCCGAGCATGGTGTGCGGCTTTCGGCCATCGACGAGCGCCTGATCCAGAAAATCATGCCGCTGCTGGTGACGACCGGCTTCGAGGGCACCTGGGTGCGTGACCTCGCCCGTGACAGCGGCGAATCGGAGCTGTTGCTGCGCGTCACGCTGGCGCGCGTAGCGCAGCGCGGAGAACTGTTCCAGGTGGTCAAGGACCTTTACTACCCGCCGGCGACGATGGCCCGGCTGACAGCCATCGCGCGCGAGATCGCGTGCCGCGAACGCGGCGAGATCATCGCGGCGACTTTCCGCGACGCCACCGGGCTCGGCCGCAAGCGGGCGATCCAGATTCTTGAACATTTCGATCGCATTGGCCTGCTGCGCCGGGTCGGTGACCTGCACCGCTTGCGCGCTGAGAGCACCCTGTTTGCCGAGGCGGTGCAAGCGTGAGAACACATGGATTTACTGGAGGGGAAACGACCCTGGTGGGTCGGCCGGGCTTCAAACCCGGTGGGTGGCGCCACGCGCCGCCGGGTGGGTTCGACTCCCATTCCCTTCCGCCATCAACATCCTCATCGCCGCGTGCGGCATCGAGCCGGCGATGATGGTGCGCGACCTCGACTTCCCGGGTGACCTGCACTTCCTCGTCGAGCACCAGGTGTGGGCGCGACGTGATGGCGACGATTTCGCCACTGTGGGCATCACCGCATTGGGCATCCGGCTGTCCGGCGAGGTCTACATGTGTCGCCCGAAGCAGATCGGCTCCGAGCTGGAACAGGGTCGATCGGTCGCCGTCGTCGAACTGGCGAAATCGATCGTCTCGGTAAAGTCGCCTGTGCGCGGCACGGTTGTTGCCGTCAATTCGCTGCTCGAGCGCCAACCCGAACTTGTGCACACCGACCCCTATGGCAGCGGCTGGATTGCCCGGGTGCGGCTGCACGACTTCGAGGCCGACCGTGCGGCACTTGTCCACGGCGACGCGGTGGCTGCTGCGATGGACCACCATGCCTGGCTGAATCAGGTGGAGTGATTACATGGGTTTTGTCGAGCAACCGGTCGCCGGCATCGCCATTCTGCTTTGGGCGACCGAGCCTGAGGCCGCGCACCGTCTGGCCACGCCGTTTTTTCACGCAGCTGCCGCGGCGGCAATGGATCTGCCTGTCGAGATCTATTTCACCGCCCGCAGCGTGCAGCTGCTCGTGCCCGGCGTGGCCGAGCGCCTGCACGCGTCGGCGGCCCATCCGAAGTCGGTGCTCGAGGCGATGCGTGAGGCGGTAACGCACGGCGCTGTGCTGCTGGCCTGCAGCGACGCGCTGCACGCGAACCGTCTTGAGGCACAAGCGCTGATTCCGGAATGCGCTGGCCGCGGCGGCGCCGTGCAGTTCATGGCCCGTGCCGCCGATCTGCGCTGGCGCACGCTGGTGTTCTGACCCCCGACGCAGCGCTGTCGGTCTCGGCGTCGATTCGCCAGCTCATTCGCTGAGCTTGGAATGGCGCGCCGTTGGCGCCCGCCTGGCGGGACCGTTGGGCTACACAATCAAGTCATGAGCAATATCCTGATCCGCGAGTACGAGCCGAGCGACAAGGAGTCGATGTAAATGTCTTTTTCGACGTCGAGGAGAGT
>JBDTQC010000249.1:0-5647 GCA_039932405.1 Ideonella sp. | reverse complement strand
CTGGTACTCAATGCGTTCCAGAGCAATCTGGTGTTCTTCTACTCGCCGACCCAGATCGATGCCCACGAGGCGCCAAAGAATCGCACCTTCCGCCTGGGCGGCATGGTCGAACAAGGCACCGTCAAACGCGACGGGCTGGAGGTCAGCTTCATCGTCACCGACACGGCCAAGACGATTCCGGTGCGCTACAAGGGCATCCTGCCCGACCTGTTCAAGGAGGGCAAGGGCGTAGTGGCCCAGGGCCAGTTGCGCGACGGCGTGTTCGTCGCCAGCGAGGTGCTGGCCAAGCATGACGAGAACTACATGCCGCCCGAAGCGGCCGAAGCCTTGAAGCAGGCGCAGCAGGGAAAATCCCACCTCGCTGATTCGCTGGTCACCCAGGGAGCCGGCAAATGATCCCCGAACTCGGTCATTTCGCGCTGTGGCTGGCGCTTGGCGTCAGCCTGGTTCAAGGCATCTTGCCGATGGTCGGCGCACAGCGCGGCCGCACCGACCTGATGGCGATGGCGCGGCCCGGCGCGCGCGCGCTGTTCGCACTGATCGCCTTCGCTTTCGGCTGCCTGGTGTTCTCTTTTGCGAACAACGATTTCTCCGTTCTCAACGTCGCGTCGAACTCCAACACGGCGCTGCCGCTGCACTTTCGCATCGCCGCCAGCTGGGGCAGCCACGAGGGGTCGATGCTGCTGTGGTTGTTGATGCAATCGGGCTGGGCCTTCGCCGTTGCGCAATTCAGCCGCCACCTGCCAAACGCGGTATTGGCACGCATCCTGTCCGTGATGGGCTTGATGACCGCAGGCTTCCTGCTGTTCGTGCTGATGACCTCGAACCCGTTCGAGCGACTGTTCCCGGTGCCACTCGATGGCCGCGACCTTAACCCGCTGCTGCAGGATCCGGGAATGATCTTCCACCCGCCGATGCTGTACATGGGTTACGTGGGTTTCTCGGTCGCGTTCGCATTTGCGGTTGCCGCACTGATCGGCGGCACGCTCGATGCGCAATGGGCGCGCTGGACCCGGCCGTGGACGACAGTCGCCTGGGCATTCCTGACGGTTGGCATCGCGCTCGGCAGTTGGTGGGCCTACTACGAACTCGGTTGGGGTGGCTGGTGGTTCTGGGACCCGGTTGAAAACGCCTCTTTCATGCCGTGGCTGGTCGGCACCGCGCTGATCCACTCGCTGGCCGTCACCGAAAAACGCGGCAGCTTCAAATCGTGGACGGTGCTGCTCGCCATCATGGCGTTCTCCTTGTCGTTGCTCGGCACCTTCCTGGTCCGCTCCGGCGTGCTGTCATCGGTGCATTCATTCGCCAGCGATCCGGCGCGCGGCCTGTTCATCCTGATCTTCCTGGCCGTCACGATCGGCGCTTCGCTGACCTTGTACGCCTGGCGCGCACCCAGCGTCGGGCTCGGTGCGCGCTTCGCGTTGATCTCGCGCGAATCGCTGCTGCTGGCCAACAACGTGCTGCTGGTGGTCGCAATGGCCGCGGTGCTGCTGGGCACCTTGTATCCGCTGATCCTCGATGCGATGGGGCTCGGCAAGATCTCGGTCGGACCGCCCTATTTCGATACCGTGTTCGTGCCGTTGATGGCGCCACTGGTGTTTTTGATGGGCATCGGTCCGTTGACGCGCTGGAAACATGCCGAGTTGCCCGAGCTCGGCCACCGCCTGCGCTGGGCCGCCGGTGTCGCCGTCGTGGCGGCCATCGGTGCGGCGTGGGCCAGCGGCACCTTCACCGCCATGTCGGCATTCGGTCTGCTGATGGCATTCTGGATCATGGCCTCGCTGGCGGTCGATGTCTGGGAGCGCATTCGCCCGGCCGGCGGCGTGCGCGCCAACGTGCTGCACCGGGTACGTCAGATCCCGCGCGCGATGGTCGGCATGATGCTGGCCCACCTCGGCGTCGCGGTCTTCGTGATCGGCGTCACGATGGTCAAGACGCATGAAGTCGAGCGCGACGTCAAGATGAACATCGGCGACAGCACCACCGTCGACGGCCTGGTCTTCACGTTCCGCGGCATCACCAATCGGACCGGCCCGAACTATCAGGCGGCGCGCGGCCATGTCGAAGTCAGCCAGAACGACCGCAAGGTGTCCGATCTGTACCCGGAAAAGCGAATCTACAACGTGCAACGCATGCCGATGACCGAGGCGGCGATCGAAGCCCACTTCACGCGCGACCTGTATGTCTCGCTCGGCGAGCCGGTCGACAATGGCTCGGCGTGGATCGTGCGCGTCTATGTCAAGCCGTTCATCGACTGGGTCTGGGGCGGCTGTCTGATGATGGCCTGCGGCGGCCTGCTCGCCATCACTGATCGGCGTTACCGGGTGCGTTCGCGGGCCACCGCGTCCGACGCCCTGCCTGCTGGCAGCGCCCGCGCATGATGAAAAAGGGTCTGCGTTTCCTGCTGCCACTCGCCGTCTTTGCGCTGCTGCTGGTCTTTCTGTTGATCGGCCTGCGGTTGAACCCGCGCGAGGTGCCGTCGCCACTGATCGGCAAACCGGCACCGGTGTTTTCGCTGCCGACGCTGGGCAAGCCAGAGCTGCGAATCGCCCGCGATGACCTGCTCGGCAAGGTCTGGGTGCTGAATGTCTTCGCCTCGTGGTGCGGCCCGTGCCGCATCGAGCACCCGCTGGTGAGCGAACTGGCGAACCGCAAGCTGGTGCCGGTCTACGGCCTCAACTACAAGGACAAGACCGTCGACGCGACGCGCTGGCTGACCGATCTGGGCGATCCGTTCACTGCGGTGCTGGTCGATGCCGATGGGAGAACCGGCATCGATTTCGGCGTCTATGGTGTGCCCGAGACCTTCGTCATCGACCAACGCGGGATCGTGCAACTCAAGCACATCGGGCCCTTGACGTCCGATGCTGTCAACGAACAGATTCTGCCCCTGCTCGCCAAGCTGCAGGCAGGCAAATCATGACGCGTTGCCTGAAGCTCTGGCTGGTCGCGCTCGCCCTGTCGATCGGCGCTGCGGTGTCGTTCGCCAACGAAGCCGCACCGGCGGCCGCCGACCCGGTGCTCGAGGCGAAGATGGTCGGGATCACTTCCGAGTTGCGCTGCCTGGTGTGCCAGAACCAGACCATCGCGGATTCGAACGCCGACCTGGCCGTCGACCTGCGCCGCCAAGTGCGCGAGATGCTGGTGCGAGGCGACAGCCGCCAGCAGATCATCGATTACATGACCGCACGTTATGGCGACTTCGTGCTGTACCGCCCGCCACTGCGACCCACTACCGCGGTGTTGTGGTTCGGACCTGGCGTGCTCCTGATTGGCGGACTGATCCTGCTGGTGGTGGTGCTGCGCCGGCGCAACCGGCTCGCCGACGACCGCTTCGAAGCCGAGGTCGACCCCTACCTCGAGTCACCTGACGATCCCAATGCCGCCCCGACCGTCGAAGGCGTCGATCGGGCCGGCCCTCTTTCCTCTTCCCGATGACCGATTCGATCGACGACCTGCGGCACAAGCTGCAAAACCTGCAAGATCGGCACGATCGCGGCGAACTCGACGCCAAGGCCTTGGCCGAAGCGCGCGCCCCGCTGGAGCGTGAACTGGTTGCACTGGTGGTGGCCGGCCCGGGCCCGGCGGCTGCAGCTGTGCCTGCTGGCGCCGTGCCAGCGCACACCGCAGCTGCTGCGCCGCTGAACGCCGGAGCGGCCCGACCGTCGAGATCGATGACGTTCTCGGTGCTGACCGGCATTGTCTTGCTCGCCGTTGTCGGCTACACGTTCACCGGCTCACCGCGGGTGGCCTGGAATCCACCCGCTGCGAGCAGCGCCGCCGCCGATCCGACGGCGCCCGAGGGAACTGCCGCCCCGACCCAAGCGCAGGTGCGCGAAATGGTCGAGCGTCTGGCCGAGCGGCTGAAAGAGAAACCCGACGATCTGGTCGGCCAGACCATGCTGGCACGCTCCTACGCGGTGATGGGGCGCAGCGATGAAGCAATCGCCGCTTTCCGCAAGGCGCTTGCGCTGGCGGGCAACGACGCCGGCCTGATGGCCGATCTGGCCGATGCGCTGGCCGCCAAGAACAACGGCGATCTGACTGGCGAGCCGACCACGCTGGTGCAACGTGCGCTGGCCGCCGAGCCTGGCAACCTGAAGGCACTGGCGTTGTCGGGCAGTGCAGCGTTCGATCGCCACGACTACGCAACGGCGGTGCGTCAGTGGGAGCAGGTCGAGCGCGCACTGCCACGCGACAGCGGCTTTCTGCAGCAGGTCCAGGCGAGCATCGCGCAGGCCCGTCAGTTGGGCGGTCTGGCACCGGTGGCCGACGGCAACCCGGCGGTAGCCTCCGCAAAAGGCCCTGCCACGCCAGCTGCCAGCTCGATCAGCGGCACCTTGACGCTGGCAGCCGCGCTGCAATCGCAGGTGGCAGCCGACGACACCGTCTTCATCGTGGCGCGTGCGGCCAACGGGCCGCGCATGCCGCTGGCCGTGCTGCGCAAGCAGGTCAAGGACTTGCCGCTGACCTTTGCGCTGGACGACAGCATGGCGATGGCACCGACCGCCAAGATTTCCGACCACGCCGACGTGATCGTGATTGCACGCGTCAGCAAGAGCGGAAATGCACTACCGCAGCCAGGCGACATCGGCGGGCAATCGGCGCCGGTCAAGCCGGGCGCCACCGGCATTGCAGTCGAGCTCAACCAGGTGGTGAAGGACGCGCCGGCACGCTGAGCGGCGCCGGTTGGTGTGACTGTGCGGCGTGCCATCGGCTGAGCAGTTCGAAGTCGACCCGGCTGTCGCCAGCTCGTCCAGGCGTGACCACCGGCGCGCCGCCTCGCAACGTCCAGCCGCTGCAACTGTGCAGGCCGGGTCCGCTCGCGAGTGCGCCTTCATCTGGGATATCAGCGAAATAGACGCTTCGGGTGAGCACAACCGGCACACCTGCCGCCACGCAGGCGCCAAGCCCCGGCGACGAGTCCTCGATCGCCAGCGCGGCCGAGCCTGGCAAGCCCAGCCGCTGCAACGCGACCGTGTAGACCTGCGGGTTCGGCTTTTTCAGCGGTGCATCTTCGGCGCAGACCACGCAGGCGAAGCGGCTTTCCCAGCAAGCTCCGATCTGGGCGGTGAGCAGCGCCGCCACGTTGCCGCGGCTGGTCGTGGTGGCGATGGCCATCGGTAAACCCGCAGCGCGGCAATCGTCCATCAACTCGACGACACCGGGGCGAAGCGCGATCCGGCCTGCTGCAACAATTTCGGCGTAGATCGCATTTTTCAAGCGGTGCAGTTGCGACGCCAGTTCGGCGCGCGCCGCATCATCAGACGGCGCCTGCGGTTGACCCGCCAAGTCGTGCAACAGGCGCTCCTGTCCGCCGGCGATGCGCAGCAGTTCGCCATAACGCTGCTCGCTCCAGCGCCACGCCAGGCCGAACTGCTCGAATGCCTCGTTGAAGGCCACCCGATGACCATCCCGTTCCGTTTCCGCCAGCGTGCCGTCGACATCCCAGATCAAGGCCTGCAGCGTGTTCATGCAGCGAACCGACCCGCGCGCCGGTTCAAGCGCAGGGTCACAGGGCGCCCATCGCGCGCTTGCGGCGCTCCATCATTCGCCAGATGAACGGTGTGAAGATCAGCTGCATCACCAGTTCCATCTTGCCGCCCGGCACCACGATGGTGTTGGCGCGCGACATGAACGAGTTGTG
>JBDTQC010000248.1:0-5666 GCA_039932405.1 Ideonella sp. | reverse complement strand
CCTGGCTCGACACCGGCACCCACGACAGCCTGCTCGAGGCCGGCCAGTTCATCGCGACGCTGGAAAAGCGCCAGGGTCTGAAGGTCGCGTGTCCCGAGGAAATCGCCTACCGAGCCGGCTGGATCGATCGCCGCCAACTCCAGGCACTGGCCGAGCCGCTCGCCAAGAACGGTTACGGGCAATATCTAATGCAGATCCTCGACGAGCGGGTGTTCTGATGAACCTGACACGAACCGCCATCGACGGCGTGCTGATCTTCGAGCCGCGCGTATTCGGCGACGAGCGCGGATTTTTCATGGAGAGCTTCAACCAGAAGGTCTTTCGGGACGCCGTCGGCGAACCGATCGATTTTGTTCAGGACAACCATTCGCGCTCGGCCCGGGGCGTGCTGCGCGGCCTGCATTTTCAGAGGCCACCTCACGCGCAAGGCAAACTGGTTCGCGTCACGCAGGGCAGCGTGTTCGATGTCGCGGTCG
The DNA here is from genome assembly GCA_039932405.1 of Ideonella sp. GTDB lineage: Bacteria > Pseudomonadota > Gammaproteobacteria > Burkholderiales > Burkholderiaceae_C > Ideonella_A. The sequence goes on along the minus strand of JBDTQC010000248.1, from coordinate 5,190 downwards.
ATATCCGGCGCGACAGCGCGACGTTCGGCCAATGGGTCGGCGTGGAGCTCAGCGGCAGCAACCACCGCCAGATGTGGATCCCTGCAGGCCTGGCACATGGTTTTCTGGTCACCAGCGACAGCGCCGATTTTCTATACAAGACGACTGACTACTACGCGCCCGAGCTGGAGGGTGCAGTGCGTTGGGACGATCCGGCACTGGCGATAAGCTGGCCGCTCGACACCTTGGGTGGCGATCCACCAGCGCTGTCGGCCAAGGATGCGCAGGCGCCCCTGCTGGCGGCCATGCGCTGATGGGTTGGCACGGGCGCCTCGCGCTCGACTACGAATTCGACGGCGGCACGACACGTTCGCGCAGCCGTCACCACGGGCCGATGCGGGTGCTGGCCAGCCTCTACCCCGAAGGCCCGGGGGTCTGCCACCATGTGCTGGTCCACCCTCCGGGCGGGCTGGTCGGTGGCGACGTGCTTGAACTCGATATCGGGCTCTCCGAGCACAGCCATGCCGTGCTGACCACGCCGGGGGCGACGCGCTTTTATCGCAGCGCCGGCGAGCAGGCGCGGCAGCAAGTCAACGCGCGGTTGGCGGCAGGCGCGCGCCTCGAGTGGCTGCCGATGGAGACCATCTGCCACCGTGGCACGCTGGCTGCCAACCGGCTGACGTTCGAGCTCGAACCCGCTGCCGAAATGATCGGCTGGGATACCCTTGCGCTGGGCCTGCCGGCCAGTGGCGAAGTCTTCGATCGAGGCTGCCTTCAGCAGCAGATCGAAGTGCCAGGCTGCTGGCTGGAACGCAGCATCGTCGACGGCACCGACCGCCGTCTGCTCGATGGTAGGGTCGGGTGGGCCGGCAACCCGGTGCTGGCAAACATCTGGTTCAGCCGGGGCGATGCGCTGAATGAACCGCTCCGTCAGCGCCTGCTCGACACGGCCCGCGATGCGGTGGCGGCCTGCGCGCTGGCAGGCAGCGCCGGGGCCACTTCACCCAACGATCGGCTGGTGGTCGTTCGAGCGTTGGCACAGCGCACTGAACCGGCCATGCGCCTGCTGGCACAAGTGCGGGCGAGTTGGCGCCAACTGGCCTGGGACATGCCAGCCAATCCGCCAAGAATCTGGCAAACCTGAACGCGCGGATGCGCTGCAGGTGCCGTCAACGCTGACTTCGCGCCTTGCGCTTGTCGACGTCCGACAGTTGCGTCTTCAACAGCGCCAACAGCACGCGCGCATTCGCCTCGGTCATGCTCAGCACGCTGGTGGGCGTTGCGTCGCCACCAGCAGCCTGCGGCAACATCTGGGCATCGATGGCAAACTCGACCAGGCCATTGCCCTGTTTGGCAGCTTTCAAGCGCTGCAATTCGATGTGATAGGTTTTCAAGTGCGTTTCTCCGCTGGCACCACTCGGCCACATGCAAGTCAGTTGCGATTGTCGGTGGCCCGGAAGCGGCCATGTCGCCCAACCAACACGAATCAATCTCCTCTCGTCAGATGACGCCAATCGCCAACGTTTCACATCCGCGCCGAAATGCGCTGCGCCGCCTCGCCAGCGGTTTGCTGTTGACTGCCCGGCGCAGCCCGGTCGTGCTGTTGGGCAGCATCGCCGGTGCGCCACTGGCCAGCGCCGGCGCGATCGCGCTGCCGACCGAACGACGGGTGCCCGGCGGCATCGCGTTGCTGCCGGTTGGTGACCTCGGCTCGCCGCGCCCACTGGTCTGGGCCGGTGAGCGCCCGGTCCTGGTTGTCGACGCGGGACAGGCTTGGACTGCGGTGATCGGCATCGCCTTGTCGGCGCAGCCGGGCGCTTTCAAAGTGCGCGTGCAGGCACCTGGCGGATCAGCCTACACGCTCGACTATTCGATCGTCGCCGCCCACTACGCCGAGCAGCGACTGAAAGTCCAGCCCGGCAAGGTGGACCTGTCGACGCCCGACCTGGCTCGCTACGAGCGCGAGCGCACCCACCAGCAGCAGGTGATTGCGACATACAGCGAGACCATACCCGCCTCGCTGCGCTTGCTGGCACCGACCGAGGGCCGTCGTTCGAGTTCGTTCGGACTGCGGCGCGTTTTCAATGGCAAACCTCGCAATCCGCACAGCGGCATGGACATCGCCGCATCGACCGGTACCCCGGTGATTGCACCGGCCGCGGGTCGAGTGGTCGATGTCGGCGACTATTTCTTCAACGGCAATACGCTCTGGCTGGATCACGGCGCCGGCTTGCTGTCGATGTTCTGCCACCTGGAATCAACCGCTGCTCGCGTCGGCGATGTGGTGACAGTCGGACAACGGATTGCCACCGTCGGCGCGACCGGGCGGGTCACCGGCCCGCACCTGCACTGGTCGATCAGCCTGAACCAGGTGATGGTCGATCCAGCCCTGTTCCTCTAGACGGTCAAGCCGCAGAAAGGCGCCCGCGGATGAGGCCCGCGGTGTGCACCAGCAGCACGGCGACAGCACCTGCAACAATACCGACCAAACCATTGAGCAGCATCTGCAACACGGTCCCTGTCACCCCGCCAGCCGCCTCTCCCCAGGCCTGGATCGCGTGGCCGAGGGGAGTGAAGCCGTGACTCAAAATGCCACCGCCAACCAGAAACATCGCAGCGGTGCCAGCGATGGTCAAACCTTTCATCAGATAAGGCGCTGCAATCAGGATGCCACGCCCGATACCAGCCAATGCCCCCGGCCGGCGGCTGAGGTACAGGCCCAGGTCATCGAGCTTGACGATGCCCGCAACGAAGCCGTAGACACCCACCGTCATGACGGCAGAGATGCCAACCAGCACAACCAGCCGTGTCAGGAATTCGGCATCCTGCACGGTACCCAATGTGATGGCAATGATTTCCGCCGACAAGACGAAATCTGTCCGGATGGCGCCCTTGATCTTGTCTTCCTCGAACGCGACCAGATCGAAGTCCTTGTCGGCCACCGCCCGGGACAGTTCTCGACTGTGCCCATCATCCTCGCCGCGGCTGTGCAAGAACTTGTGCGCAAGCTTCTCGAACCCCTCGAAGCAGAGAAACATGCCACCGAGCATCAACAGCGGTGTCACGGCCCACGGGATGAAAGCGCTGATGCCGAGCGCCAACGGCACCAGAATCGCCTTGTTCAGCGCCGATCCCTTGGCGACGGCCCAGACCACCGGCAATTCGCGATTCGCAGCCACGCCGCTGACCTGCTGGGCATTCAAGGCGAGATCGTCACCCAATACACCAGCCGTCTTCTTGGCGGCGATCTTGGTCAGCAACGCGACATCATCGAGAACCGACGCAATGTCGTCGAGCAACGCAAGCAAGCTTGAAGCCATGGGGTGAAAACCTCGAAAGGCGACAGCCTGACAGAAAATTCAACGTCGGGAAAAAAAGCCTCGCGTTTACCTTGCAGCGACCGTCGATTCGGTGAATTTTAAACAACGCGCCCGGTCAAGCTAAATCAATGTCTGTCGTTGCAATTTGCCCGCTGGATCACCGGAACTGCATACTCCCGACCAATCACTGCCCGCGCGTAGAAGTAGTTGTCCCGCGCCCGCTCGCTGAGCGAGTCCATCGCCACCAGCCCGCCGCCATCACAGGGAAACGCCAGCGCTCTGCCCTCGCTGAACAAGGATTGAAATCGCAGTTCGTAGCTGTAGCCACCTTGAGTGTCAGGGCGTGTCGAGTTGGCATTCATGACGGGCTCCAGTCAGAAAACGCTTCAGAACGAAATTGGATGTATGAAGACTAGATTGTTTGGTATCAGAATGCATCCGATGGTTGCCGGATGCAGATGTCAGCATCTCGCTCGATCAGGGGTCAGCAATTTGACGACAAAGCCTTCATCCGGCGCGCCAGTGAGCGCGCCGGGCCGCTCCCAAACGCGAATTCCGCAGTGCGTAGCACGGAGGGTCCATTGAGCTTGCTGCTGGTCCGCCACGGCGAAACATCGTTGAACATCGCCCGCGTGTTGCAGCCCGCCGCAACGCCGCTCAGCGACAAAGGCCATCGACAAGCCGCCGCACTGGCGCACCGATTGGCATCGATGGGTTTGGGCGCAATCGTCAGCAGCGACCTGCCGCGTGCATTGCAGACGGCGCAACACCTGGCCCAGGCCACCGACCTGCCGATCATCAAAACGCCATTGCTTCAGGAGCGCAGTTTCGGCGACCTGCGTGGCCACGCCTACGACCGCCTCGAGGTGGATCCGATTCAGATGATCGAGGCGCCACCCGGCGGCGAGTCGATGGCAGCGTTCGAGCAGCGGGTTGCTGCGGCTTTCGCCCATCTCGTCGACCTGCGGTCGGCCATGCAGCGACCACTGGTCGTGGTCAGCCACGGCCTGGTGATCAGCGTCCTGCTGAGGCTTCACGCTCGGCAGCGCGCCAATGGCCCGCCCTTGCCGGTGCGTCTGCGCAACTGCTCGCTGAGCATCGTGGCCGCGGCCGCACCATTCGAGATCGAGCTGCTCGACTGCACGGCACACTTGGCTGGCGATCTGATCGAGCCCCCGTGCAGCCTGTCGGGCGGCTGAGCTGCAAGGCAAGCTGCAGCCAACCGCAGCTCAGAATCAAATAACGCTGCGGTGCAGGCGAATCTCTTCGACGCGAGCGCCGCCGATTTCCATGGTCTTTGCCGACGAAGGCTCGCGCTTGAAGCCGGCCAGTTCGACGAATCGCATGGTCCGCGCGAACCGCATCGGCAGCCAGATGCTGACCTTGGTACAACCTTCTTCCTGCAAGCCGTCGCGAGACGCGTCCCACAAGGCCAGGCCCACACCACGGCCCCAATGCGCGGGGTTGACATACAGGGCCCAGATTTCGCCAGTCGACGATGGTGTTCCCTTGTCGCGCGAGCGGTCGAAACCGGCAAAGCCGATCACCTTGTCGTTCTCGGTGGCGACCAGAACTTGCGGTTCGCACAAATCGATCGCTTCACGCCAATAGGCATGGCAGCGATCGACGGAAAAGCTCTGCATCGCTTCGACCGGGCCGCCGAGGTCGACGGCGGCCTGCCACGCAGCGACATGTACCTCGGCGATCTGCTTTGCGTCGCGCAGTGATGCGGGACGAACGGGAAATGTGGTGCGGGCAATGGATTGATCGGGGGATGGCAAGGACATGTGTCAAAACATTCACTGAGTGTGGCAGGCCGGGTGCGAGCCCCGCGTGGCGTGGCTCTTTTGCTTCAGGCATTCGGCGGAAAAAGGAAAACGAAGCCAGGGGC
>JBDTQC010000247.1:0-5682 GCA_039932405.1 Ideonella sp. | reverse complement strand
CGGGCAACTCGATCCAGCCGCCGCTGCCACGCGTGCACTGCTGAGCGCACTGCAGGCGGCATTGGCGCAGGCCGAGTTGCTCGGCTGGCGCAGCGCGCTGGCCAGCCAGTCGGTGGCGGCAGGCAATGCGCAGGGCGAGCAGGTCGCGGCCGGCGACAGCGTCGCGGCAGCCCAGGCCCGCGCAGCGGCGCTGCTGGCCGAAGTCACGGCCCGACGCGCGGCGGCGCCAGCGGCGCTGGCCGGCGACGCCCCAGGCGAACAGGTGCGCAAGACGCTGGCCCGCATGCACGCCGTGCTCGGCAAGTCGCATCCGATCCTCCCGCTATTCACGCTCGGCGGTCTGGCAGCCGAATCGGCGGCGTCGCTGGCGGTGCGTGATCAACTGCTGAACGGCGACGATCTGGCGATCGTCGGCTGGCTGCCGAAATTGGGCGCCGTGCGCGAAAACACCGGTCTGCTCAACGACGTGATCAGCGCGACCGAGGCGATGGGCGTGCTCACGCAGGCCAGCGACTTCAAGCTGCTGCAGACCTCAGCGCAGATCGACAAGCCGGTCAAACGCTGGGGCGCCCTGCCATGCGACCCCGATGACGACCTGCGCGGCGTGGTGGCGGTGGTGGCGCATGCACCCGCTGCGCTGGCCACGTTGAATGGCGACGACGCGATTGCCGGGCTGTTCGTCGACGAGTGGAGCGAAACCATTCCGGCCAAGCAGGAAACCACCGGCCTGAGTTTCCACTTCGACGCGCCGGGTGCGCGTGCGCCGCAAAGCATGCTGCTGGCGGTGCCGCATGACTTGAGCGTGCCCAATTGGACGCTCGACGCGCTGCTCGGCGTGGTCGACGAGGCGCTGGCACTGGCCCGGCTGCGCGCGGTTCGTCCGCAGGATCTGCAGGGTCTGGGGCTGCTCTTGCCGGGGCTCTTCCTGTCGAACAATTTCAAGCGCGACGTGCCGTCGCTCGACTTTGCACGGCTGGTCGAAACGAACCTCGGCATGCTGCGAGCGGCCTACGGCCAGAACACGGCCAACAGCTTCATGCACATGGCCGCCGGCACCAGCATCGTCAGCGAATGAACCAGGCGAGAACATCATGAGCTACCGAGTTTCCGCATCCGCCGCCCGCGTCCAGGCGCTCGACCTGACGGCGTTCAAGCCCGATCCATCGGCCACGACCTGGTCGCGGCTCGACCCGATGCCCACTTCCGACGACATTTCGCTGGGCCTGCAGGCGCCGATCGCCGACCCGCTTTGGATGCTGGCGCGGCAATGGCAGTTCAACGAATTCCAGGGCGAAGATGCCGGCTCACCGATCGGCGCCGATCTGCGCCTGCTCGGCGTACCGATGGCCAAGCTGGTCCACCCTGACGCCGCGATTGCGGCGCGTAACCTGGCCGGCGCGCCACCGGTCGAGGCGATGGTCGAGGCTGAATCGGTGCTGGCCGTGCATGCCAAGCTGAATGCGCAGGCCGGCCAGCATCTGATGCGGATGTTGCGTGCGGGTGGTCTGTTCAACGCCGTTGACGGTCTGCTCGGCGCCTACGCTGCGCCGCTGGCAGATCCGGCCGATCCGGTGGCCGACAACGCGGGATTCGTCTGGCATCGCCTGCTCGACGGCAAGGCCATCGATGCGAGACGCCTGGCGGCTGATCTGCGTGCGCTGGCCGACGATGCCGCCATCGATGCCTTCATCACCGGTATCGGCCTGGCCGGGCCGCAGCCGGTGCGCGAGTTGCTGAAACGCTGGCTGGCCTGGCTCGACGATCTGGTGCTTGAATCCGACACGCCGGGCGCCAGCGCTTACTGGAATCCGCAGCGCCTCGAATACAGCTTCGGCCTGCGCAGCGACGGCGTGCAGCCCGAACTGCAACTGAACGCCGCCGAATACGCTGACGGCAAGCTCGACTGGCACAGCTTCACGGTGTCGTCGGCGGTGGTGGCCGGTCAACCGGTGGTTGGCGCGGCGGCCATCGAGTGGTCGCCCAAACGCGCGCCGATGCCCGCGCTGGCGCGCTACCCCGGCATGCCGGCCGACCGCTACTGGGAATTCGAAGACGGCCAGGTCAATTTCGGCCGCATGGGCGCCGCCAAGAGCGACCTGGCCCGGCTGGCGGTGATGGAATATGCACTGGTTTTCGGCAACGACTGGTACGTGCTGCCGGTCACGCTGGACGTCAATGCGCTGTACAAGGTCGACCGCTTCACGGTGCGCGACAACTTCGGCATCGTGGTGCCGATACCACCAGCACAAAACCTCGACGGCTCGCAGTGGACGATGTTCGAGTTGACAGTTGATCGCAACGCCAATGCGCCGCGCGCGCGGCTGAACGATTGTCTGTACCTGTGCCCGCGTGTCGAAACCCTGGAGAGCCCCCCGCTCGAACACGTGTTGATGATGCGCGACGAGATGGCCAACATGGTCTGGGGCATCGAAAAACGCGTGCAAGGCAGCTCGGGTGAGCCGCTCGACCGGCGTTACGAAAGCCAGCGCCTGTCGACCACGCAGGTGCTGCTTGCGGGTGATGGCGCCTTGGCCGTTCAACCGGGCGCGCCACTGTCGTACAAATTGCAAACACCGGTGGCCGCCAACTGGATTCCGTTCCTGCCGGTCAAGCGCGAAGGGGCAACGGCGCTGAACTGGTCGATCCAGTTGCAGCGCGGTGTAGTCGTGCAGTTCTACCAGGTCGGCGACGACCGCTTGAACCTGGTTCTCAATGCCGACTACAAGGCCTTCATCGACAACTTGCGCAGCCTGCCCTTCGTCGAAGCCAAACCCGAGGACGGCCCGCCCGAGAACCGGCTGCAAGGCTTCATGTTCCACCCGCGCGGCGAGATCCTGCGTCTGCAGCCGCACAACCAGGCAGCGCTGCTGACCACCGATTTTCTGCGCCTCGAAGAAGAAGAAGTGCCGCGCGATGGCATCGAGATCAAACGCGCCTTCAACTACGCCCGCGATGCATCGGGCCGAGCCTTGCTGTGGATCGGACGCAGCAAGACGACCGGGCGCGGCGAAGGCAGCAGCGGGCTGCGGTTTGACGTGGTGAAATGAGCCGGGGGCTTGGCGCTGCGCCCGCATCGCGCCGCGGATCTGCTGGCATCTTCCACAAGACATGATGCCATCGGCCTGCCGCTCGGCCAGCGGCAGCCGAAACCGGTTGAGCGAACCGTCGCCAGGCCCGGAAACCGGGCGTGCCGACCGCCTGCCGCAACAGCGCCCACCTCGACTGTTGCCGACTGTTGGCGACTGTTCGTCGTACATTCGCACAGCTTGCCACGGTTCAGGCCGCCGGCCCGTTGTCACGCCGGCCGCGCCTCGTTCGTCAAGGCAGTTCAACCACCAGGATCCCAGATGGACACCCCAGACAACACCCCGCCCTCCAGCGCCACCGAGCCGCGCACCTCCTACCTGGAGGAAAAGGCCTTCAAGGCGCGCACCTTGCTGATCTTCGGCACCGTCACCGACGTGACGGCGGCCGACGTGACGCGCCGACTGATCGCGCTGGACGCTGACAGCGCCGAGCCAATCGACGTGTTGGTGAGCTCGCCGGGCGGCCACCTGGAATCCGGCGATGCCATCCACGACATCGTGCGTTTCATTGCCGCGCCGGTGAACATGATCGGCACCGGCTGGGTCGGCAGCGCCGCCACCCACCTTTACCTGGCGGTGCCGCTCGAGCGGCGCTACTGCCTGCCGAACACCCGCTTCCTGATCCACCAACCCAGTGGTGGCGCTGGTGGATCGGCCAGCGACATCGCGATCCAGGCACGCGAGATCATCAAGGCACGCGAGCGCATTGCGCGCACGATCTCGCGCGAGACCGGCAAGTCGCTCGAGGTGGTCCTGGCCGACATCGAGCGCGACCGCTGGTTGTCAGCCGAGGAGGCGGTCGAGTACGGGCTGGTGTCGCGGATCATCCAGCGCAAGACCGAACTCAGGGGCGTCTGACCAGATTGCCCGGTGCGCACGGGCGCAGTGGCGTAGGACAAGAGCGCGTTCAAGCACGGCGTCGCTTGAGAAACACAGCAGCAATATTGGCTTTGTAAAGTGCGGTCGACAATGGGCGCGGATGTGCCGCGCCCGTCAGGAGATGCGCCGGTACCCGACGCCCCCATCCGGCACGCGCCTGGCGTGCCACGAGGATCTTCGATGCCGACTTTGCCCGACCCCGCGCGCGACCCGCTGAATGCCTCCCCATCAAGGCCGAGTCGGCGCAAGCTGTGGATCGGCAGCGTGATCGCGCTGGTTGGTGTGCTGGCGCTCGGCGGTCTGGCATGGACGCTGACGCACAAGGCGCCGGCGGCTGGCGCATCCGCGGCGGGTGGAAGCCCTGGCGGGCGGGGCGGGCCGGGTGGACCGGGTGGCGGCCGGCGCGCGCCGGCAACAACCGTCGGCGTGGCAACCGCGCAGAAGATCGACATTCCGATCGTCTTCGAGGCGCTGGGCACCGTCACGCCGGCCGGCATGGTGACGGTGCGGCCGCAGGTCAGTGGCGTGCTGCGGAAAATCGCATTCAGCGAGGGGCAGATGGTCAAGGCCGGGCAGTTGCTGGCCGAGATCGACCCGCGGCCCTTCGAGCTGGCGCTGCAGCAGGCGATTGGCCAGCGCCAGCGCGACGAGGCGCAGCTGGCCAACGCCAAGGTGACGCTTTCTCGTTACCGTGTGCTGCTCGGGCAGGATTCGATCGCGCGCCAGGACGTCGACACGCAGGCCGCGCTGGTACAGCAGTTCGCCGCCGCGCTGGTCATCGACCGCGCCAGCGAGGGCACGGCGCGCCTGAACCTCGGCTATTGCCGCGTCGTCGCGCCGATCTCTGGTCGGCTCGGCCTGCGCACCGTCGACATCGGCGACGTCGTCGGTCCCGGCGACAGCGGCGGCATCGCGGTGATCGCGAAGCTGGCACCGATCGACGTCGAATTCGCGCTGCCACAGGACCGTCTGCCCGAACTGCAGACCAGGCTGACCGACGCAGGCGGCGCGCCACCGGCGATCGCGCTCGACCGCACCCGCAGCATCACGCTGGCGCAGGGCAAGTTCCTGGCGCTGGACAACAGCATCGACACGCAGACCGGTACGGTGCGCGCGAAGGCGCGCTTCGCCAACGAGAACGGTGCGCTGTTTCCGAACCAGTTCGTCAACCTGCGGCTGGAGGTGCGCACGATCGAAGGCGCGGTGGTGGTTCCGGTCTCGGCGCTGCGCCACGCCAATGATGGCGACTTCGTATGGGCGCTGGATGCGGCCGAGCACACGGTCTCGCTGCGCCGCGTGACGCGCGGCGTGGCGACGGTCGACACGGTTCAGGTGACAAGCGGGCTGCAGGCCGGTGAGCAGGTGATCACCGAGGGCGGCGACCGCCTGAAGGACGGTGCCCGCGTCACGCTGCCCGGCGAAAGTCCGCCAGCGGGTGCTGCCAGCGGGCCACGTCGCGGGCCGAGACCGGCCGGCGCAGCCAGCGCAGCCAGCGCAGCCGGATCCGCATCGAGCCCGCGCCACCACCGGCGTGCTTCCGACCCGGCCTCCTGAGCGCGCAGCGATCCACCGCATGAGTCCGTCGCTTCCTTTCATTCAACGCCCGGTGGCGACCTCGCTGCTGATGGTGGCGATCGTGCTGGCCGGCCTGGTCGGGCTGCGCTTCCTGCCGCTGTCGGCGCTGCCGCAGGTCGACTATCCGACGATCCAGGTGCAG
>JBDTQC010000246.1:0-5684 GCA_039932405.1 Ideonella sp. | reverse complement strand
CCGGATCCTTCGAGTTGGCCTTGGCCAGTTCCTCGAAATTGCCGCCGGCCTTGATCTTCGCGATCAGCGCCTTGGCCTCGTCCTCCTTCTCGACCAGGATGTGGCGGGCACGAATTTCGGTTCCGGCGTTCTGCGCCTTGTACTTGTCGTACTCGGCCCGAATGGCCGCTTCGGAAACCGGATTCTTCTTCTGGTAGTCGTTGAACAATTCGCGGATCAGGATGCTCTGGCGGGCAAACTCCATCTGCGTCTTGTAATCGGCAGTGGCGGCGAGGCCGCGCTTCTCGGCTTCCTGCAGGAACATTTCACGCATCACGATCTCGTCGCGCACTTGCGCCTCGAGCTCGGGCGTCTTGGCCTGGCCGGACTTGACGGCTTGCTCGAGCAAGGCATCGACGCGCGCCTTCGGAACGGCCTTGCCGTTGACGACCGCAATGTTCTGCGCTTGCACCGCCAGTGGGGCGATCAAGGCAGCGGAGAGCAGCAGCACGGCGGCGCTGGTCGAGGTGGCGAACTTCTTCATGGGCGTGGGCCTTTCAACGTCGGAAAACAGGGAATCTGGGTTGCGCTGACCGCCGGCTCAACGGCGCTGGCTCCGCCTTGCGGCAGTGCGGTCGAGCAGGGAAGGGGATGGGGTCGATCGGTTCAGCTTTCGTCCGGGGTGCGGGCATCAATCGCCAGCGCATGGATTCCGCTGTCCATCAAGGCGGCGGCGGCATCATATACGAGGCGATGCCGGGCCACCCGTGACAGGCCCTTGAAGCGCTCGCTCACCACGCGCACCGAAAAATGCCGGCCTTCGCGCGCCCCGGCATGTCCGGCATGCAGATGGCTGTCGTCACGCACCTCCAGGCTGCTGACCTGCAGCGGCATACGCAAGGCGTTATCGAGGTCGTCGGCGCTGACAGGCATGGTCGGAACAATCGGGAATGAGGGTTTATGGTTCGACCGCTCAAGGACGAACTTGTTCCGGAGGATCGGAATCTTCTGCATCCGGTTTCATGTGGCGGCTGATATAGAGGCCTTGCGCCAACGTGAACAAGAGCATCAGGCCAATTCCCCCGAACAGCTTGAAATTGACCCAGGTACCGGTGCTGTAGTTGTACGCGACATACAGGTTGAGCACGCCCATCAGACCGAAAAAGGCAATCCACGCGAAATTGAGCCGCTGCCAAGCCGACGCGGGCAATTCGACCTGCTGACCCATCAGTGCCTGCAGCAGGTTCTTGCCGAAGAAGGTTTGACTGATCCAGAAGCTCGATCCCATCACCCAATACAGCACACTGGGTTTCCACTTGATGAAGGTTTCGCTGTGGAACCAGACGGTCGCACCGCCCAACACCACCACCAACGCCAGGCTGACCCACAACATCGTGTCGACCTTCTTGCCGCGCAATACCAGCCAGAGAATTTGTACCAGCGTGGCGACAATCACGACCAAGGTGGCCAGCAGCACCGGCGCCTCGGCGGCGCCGACGACACCGCCTGAAACCGCGAACCCGAAGTGTCGCGTCGCGAAATCGGCTGCCCATTCTGCGTGACCTTCTGCGTATTTGAAGGTGATGAAAAACAGCAGGATCGGCAGGAAATCGAACAACAGTTTCATCGGATCAGGATTTTGGGGCGAAGTCGATCGACGCCGAATTGATGCAAAAACGCTCGCCGGTCGGTTCCGGGCCATCAGGAAACACATGCCCCAGGTGCGAGCCGCAGTTGTTGCAGCGCACCTCCACCCTGACCATTCCGAGGCTATTGTCGACGATTCGCTCGACCACCTCGGCATTCACCGGTTCGTAATAGCTCGGCCAACCACAGCCTGCGTCGAATTTGGTCGAGGCCTCGAACAGCGGCGTCCCGCAGCCGACGCAGTTGTACGCGCCAGGTTTCCAGTTGTCCCAGTATTTGCCGCTGAACGGCCGTTCTGTGCCGCCTTGCCGAGCCACACGGAACTGTTCGGAATCGAGTTGCTCGCGCCATTGGTCTTCGGTCTTGCGAACTTCGCGGTCTTTCGAGTCTTCGTCTTTCATGTCGATCCACCCACCTTGTATTGCATCCCGCAGGGACGAAAGGGCTCGCTCGAACCGCGCTTTCCGGGGCCGATGGTTCGGCCGGCGCGCGACAGTGTAATTGGCCGTGCCTGGCAGATCAGCTGACAGGGTCACCAGCGAAGCTCTTCAATCGGTGTTGAGGGTAAACCAGAGGGCAGCAGGTCACCGACACCTTCCTATCATTCGGGCTTGTCTTCACTGCTGGAAACCAGATGAACCTGCCTGCCAAAAGCCCGCGTCCGTTGATGGGTCAAATGATGGACATGCCGTTGATGATCTCGTCGCTGCTGGTGCATGCGGCGCGCCATTCGGCCGATACGGAAATCGTCTCGAAGCGGGTCGAGGGAGACCTGCATCGCTACACCTACAAGGACGCCGAACTGCGCGCCCGCAAGCTGGCTCAGGCGCTGGCCCGACTGGGTTGCGAAGCGGGCGATCGGGTGGGCACGCTGGCCTGGAACGGTTATCGACATTTCGAGATCTATTTCGGCACCTCGGGCTCGCAGCTGGTTTGCCACACCATCAACCCGCGCCTGTTTCCCGAGCAGATCGCGTGGATCGCCAACGACGCCGCCGACAAGGTGATCTGTTTCGATCTCAGTTTTCTGCCGCTGATCGAAAAGCTGGTCGCGCACCTGCCGAGCGTGCAGCACTACGTCCTGATGACCGACCGTGCGCACATGCCGGCGTCGACCACCATCCCGGACCTGTTGTGCTACGACGAGTTGCTCGAAGCCGAGGATGGCAACTACCAGTGGCCGATGTTCGACGAGAACACCGCGTCGAGCATCTGCTACACCTCGGGGACGACCGGCCATCCGAAAGGCGCCATCTACAGCCACCGCTCGACCCTGTTGCACAGCTTCGGGCTGGCAATGCCCGACGCGATGGGAGTCAGCGCGCGTGACGTGATCCTGCCGGTAGTGCCGATGTTTCACGTCAACGCCTGGGGCGTGCCGTACGCCGCTCCAATGATTGGTGCCAAGCTGGTCTTTCCCGGCCCGCATCTCGACGGCAAATCGCTGTACGAAATGCTGGAAAGCGAGCGGGTCACCTTCAGCGCGGGCGTGCCGACGGTCTGGCTCGGTCTGATCACCTACGTCAAGCAGAACAAGTTGCAGTTCAGTAGCTTGAAGCGCACGGTGATCGGCGGATCGGCCTGTCCGCCCGCGATGATGAAGACGCTCGAGAACGATTTCGGCATCGAAGTGATCCACGCCTGGGGCATGACCGAGATGTCGCCGCTGGGTACCCTGTCGAGACTGAAAGCCAAGCACGACACGCTCGACGCCGCAGCCCGACACCTGATCCTCGAAAAGCAGGGCAAGGTGATCTACGGTGTCGACATGGCGATCGTCGATGACGATGGCAAGGAACTGCCATGGAACGGCAAGGACTCCGGCAACCTGGTGGTGCGCGGTCCATGGGTGATCCAGAGCTATTTCCAGCGCGAAGAGTCGCCGTTGATCGAGCTTGGCGGTCAGAAGTGGTTCCCGACCGGCGACGTGGCGGCGATCGACGCCGACGCCTACATGCAGATCACCGATCGCAGCAAGGACGTGATCAAGTCTGGCGGCGAGTGGATCAGTTCGATCGATCTGGAGAACATCGCGATGTCGCATCCGGCTGTTCACGAAGCTGCCGCGATTGCCTGTCGGCATCCCAAATGGGACGAGCGCCCGTTGCTGGTGGTTGTCAAGAAGCCGGACGCCACCGTGAATGCGGAAGAACTGCTGCAGTTTTTCGACGGCAAGATCGCGAAATGGCAGATTCCTGACGATGTGGCCTTCGTCGATGAGCTCCCGCACACGGCAACCGGCAAGATCCAGAAACTCAAGCTGCGGGATCTGTTCAAGGAATACAGGTTTCCAGGCGCGGTCTGATTGCCCCGGCCGCGCGTCGCACGGGTGACAGGTTCACCGGGTAGTCCCTGAAGCTCAAACGGTTGCGGTCGGATAAGGTCCGCGTTTACCCACCAAGGAGTACTTTCCATGCGTTTATCCCGTCGTGCACTGTCGCTGAGTACTGCGGCCCTGGCCATTGGTCTGAGCCTTGGCAGCACCGCTGCTTTCTCGCAAGCCGCCAAGCCCGGTGCGGTGAAACTCAACGAGACGGTCAAGCTCGCCTGGATCGACCCACTGACCGGCCTCATGGCTCCGGTGGGCAACAACGGCTTGCATGGCTTCCAGTTCTTCGCCGACAAGTTCAGCGCTTCGAATCCGGCGGGTGTCAAGTTCGAGGTCGTCGGCATCGACAACAAGTTGAGCCCGACCGAGAGCCTGAACGCCTTGAAGCAGGCGCTCGACCAGGGCATTCGCTACATTGTCCAGGGCCAAGGCTCGTCGGTGGCCGGTGCCCTGATCGAGGCCATCAACAAGCACAACGAGCGCAATCCCGGCAAAGAGGTCTTGTTCCTCAACTATGCGGCTGTCGACCCTGATTTCACCAACAGCAAGTGCAGCTACTGGCATTTCCGTTTCGATGCGGATACGTCGATGAAGATGGAGGCACTCACGACCTTCATGAAGGATCAGCCGAGCATCAAGAAGGTCTACCTGCTGAATCAGAACTACTCACACGGCCAGCAGGTTGCCAAGTTTGCAAAAGAGAACATCAAGCGCAAGATGCCGGGCGTGGAAATCGTCGGCGAAGACCTGCACCCGTTGGCTCAGGTGCGTGATTTCGCACCGTATATCGCCAAGATCAAGGCCTCGGGTGCCGATACCCTGATCACCGGCAACTGGGGTTCCGACCTGTCGCTGCTGGTCAAGGCGGCCAACGAGGGCGGTTACAACGGAAAATTCTTCACCTACTACACCGGCGTCACCGGTACACCAACCGCCCTCGGAACAGGCGGCGCAGGACGCGTCTATCAGGTCTCGTACAACCACTACAACATGGGTGGCCAGATGGAGAAGTGGCTGGGGGAATACAAAGCCAAGTTCGGCGACGATTTCTATACCGGCGCGGCCATCTCGATCTTCGCGGGGCTCGGCGAGGCGATGGCCAAGGCCAAGTCGACCGATCCGGTGAAGGTGGCTGCAGCGTTGGAGGGTCTGAAGTTCAAGAGCTTCAACGGCGAAATCGAGATGCGCAAGGCCGATCACCAGTTGCAGCAGCCATTGTTCATCACGGTGTGGCAGAAGACCGATGCCAAGCATCCGTATTCACCTGAAAATACCGGCATGACGCTGGTGCCTGTGGCCACCTATGACGCGTACGTTGCCAGTACGCCGACCAGCTGCCAGATGAAACGGCCGTCCTGATCTGCCTGAGATGAAAATCCACCGCGGCCACTGATCGCTGCGGCCAGGCCCGATCGGAGATCCCGCATCGGGCCTGTTTGTCTTGATGCGCTGCCTACCCTGACCGCGAAAGACCACCCTCGATGGAGTTCTTCACCATCTCGATGCTCAACGGGCTGAGTTACGGCCTGTTATTGTTCATGCTAAGTGCGGGCCTGACGCTGATCTTCAGCATGATGGGCGTGCTCAATTTTGCGCACGCCAGCTTCTACATGCTGGGCGCCTATGTGGGCTACACCGTCGCGCAGTTCGCTGGCTTCTGGCCCGCGTTGATCATTGCGCCCATCGTGGTGGGCCTGATCGGGGCGGTGTTCGAGAAGTATTTTTTGCG
>JBDTQC010000245.1:0-5712 GCA_039932405.1 Ideonella sp. | reverse complement strand
CGGCACCGAGCGGGCGATGCGGATCTGGATCGACCCCGCCAAACTGGTCGGCTATGGTCTCTCGGCCGCCGACGTCAGTGCGGCGATCCGGGCGCAGAACGCGCAGGTTTCCAGCGGCACCATCGGCGATCTGCCGAACCTGCCCGGTCAAGCGATTTTCGCCACCGTCGTCGTCAGCGGTCAGCTGTCGACCATCGAGCAGTTCGGCAACGTCGTCTTGCGCGCCAACCAGGACGGCTCGACCGTGCGCCTGAGCGATGTCGCTCGCATCGAACTCGGCGCCCAGTCGTACGGCACGTCGGCGCGCCTGAACGGCAAGCCGTCGACCGGTATCGGCGTGCAGCTGTCGGCCACCGGCAATGCGCTGGCCACCGCGAAAGCGGTGAAAGTGCGGATGGAGGAGTTGTCGAAGTTCTTCCCGCCCGACGTCAAGTACTCGATTCCCTACGACAGCTCGACATTTGTCGACATCTCCATCCGCCAGGTCGTTCAAACCCTGCTCGAGGCGATGGTGCTGGTGTTCCTGGTCATGTTCCTGTTTCTGCAGAACATCCGCTACACGATCATTCCGACCATCGTCGTCCCGGTTGCACTGCTCGGCACCCTCGCGGTGCTGCTGGCGCTGGGCTTTTCGATCAACGTGCTGACGATGTTCGCGATGGTGCTGGTGATCGGCATCGTTGTGGACGACGCGATCGTCGTGGTGGAGAACGTCGAACGCATCATGAGCACGGAAGGCCTGCCGCCGCGCCAGGCCACCCGCAAGGCGATGGGGCAGATCTCCGGCGCGATCATCGGCGTCACAGTGGTGCTGATTTCAGTGTTCGTTCCGTTGGCCTTCTTCGCTGGCTCGGTCGGCAACATCTACCGCCAGTTCTCGGCGGTGATGGTCAGTTCGATCGCGTTCTCAGCGTTCCTGGCGCTTTCGCTGACACCCGCCCTGTGCGCCACCTTGCTGAAACCGGTCGAGGCTGGCCATCACCATGCCAAGAGCGGCTTCTTCGGCTGGTTCAACCGCGGCTTCACCCGCACCGCCAAGGGTTACGAAGGCTTGGTCGCGCGCATCCTGCGCAAGGCCGCGCGCTACCTGATCATCTATGCGGCGATCGTGGCCGTGGTGGTGCTGATGTTCCAGCGCATGCCGACTTCGTTCTTGCCCGCTGAAGACCAGGGTTACCTGATTGTCAACGTGCAGTTGCCACCGGGTGCAACCCAGAATCGCACGCTCGAGGTGATGAAGCAGGTCGAGGGATTCTTGCTGAAGCAGCCGGAAGTTCAAAGCATGGTCAGCGTGCTGGGTTTCAGTTTTTCAGGCACTGGTCAGAACGCGGCATTGGCCTTCGTGCCGTTGAAGCCCTGGGCCGAACGCGAGGGCCCGGAACACTCGGCGCAAGGTGTGGCCGGCCGTACGTTTGGCGCGATGATGGGCGTGAAAGACGCGTTCATCTTCCCGCTCAGCCCGCCGCCGATTCCCGAACTCGGTACCGCATCGGGTTTTTCGTTTCGCCTGCAAGACCGCGGCGGCAACGGCCACGCCGCCCTGCTCGCAGCACGCAACCAGCTGCTCGGCATGGCCTCGCAAAGCAAGATCCTCACCGGACTGCGTCCTGATGGACTGGAAGACTCGCCGCAGCTGCAGCTCGACATCGACCGCGACAAGGCCAATGCGCTCGGGGTTCCGTTCGACTCGATCAATGCGGCGATCTCGACCACGCTCGGGTCGAGCTACGTCAACGACTTTCCGAACCGCGGCCGTTTGCAGCGCGTTGTTGTACAGGCGGATGCGCCCTCGCGGATGCAACCTGATGACCTGCTTCGCATCAATGCCATGAACAACAAGGGGCAGCCGGTGCCGCTGTCGGCCTTCGCGACCACCCGCTGGGTCGTTGGTCCGGCGCAAACCATCCGCTACAACGGCTATCCGGCGATGCGCATCTCGGGCCAGGCTGCGCCGGGCTACAGCAGCGGTGCGGCGATTGCCGAAATGGAGCGGCTGGCCAGCCAGTTGCCGGCGGGCTTCGCCTACGAGTGGACCGGCCTGACACGCGAAGAGAAACTCTCGGGCGCGCAGGTCTTCGTGTTGCTCGGGTTTTCATTGATGGCGGTGTTCCTCGCGCTGGCCGCGCTGTATGAAAGCTGGTCGATTCCGCTGGCGGTCATTCTGGTGGTGCCGCTGGGCGTGCTCGGCGTGTTGCTGGGCGGCACCATCGGAGGCCAGTCCAACGACGTCTACTTCAAGGTCGGATTGATCACCATCATCGGCCTGTCGGCAAAGAACGCGGTGCTGATCATCGAGTTCGCCAAAGATCTGCAGGCTCACGGGCGCAGCGCCATCGACGCGGTGCTGGAAGCGGCTCATCTGCGCTTCCGACCGATTCTGATGACATCGATGGCCTTCATGCTCGGCGTAATGCCCTTGGTGCTTGCTAGCGGCGCCGGGTCGGCAGGCCAGCGCGCGATCGGTACCGGCGTGCTCGGCGGCATGATGACGGCCACCCTGCTGGCAGTCTTTTTCGTGCCGATCTTCTTCGTCGTGGTGCGCCGCTTCTTCAAGGCGCCACCCCCGATTCCGGCTGACGAGCCATCAGCGGCAGGCCCGACGGTGGTGGAGGGAAAGGCATGAAACGCTTCGACATCCGCCGTCCCCGGCGCAGCGCGATGGCGCTGATGCTGGCCTCTGCCTTGCTGCTCAGCGGCTGCGGTTCGATGATCCCCGAACTGAAGCAGCCACCGTTGCCGGTTGCGCTGACTTACCCGCTGGCGACCAACGCTTCGGGCCAGCCGGTGGCCGACATCGCGTGGCAGGACTTCTTCGTCGATGCCCGTCTGAAACGTTTGATATCGCTGGCGCTGGATTCGAACCGTGATCTGCGGCTTGCGGTGCTGGCGATCGAACAATCGCGCGCCCAGTTGCAGTTGCGCCGTGCTGACCAGTTGCCGACCGTCGGCGCCGGGCTGTCTGCCAGCCGCGCGCCGACAGGCAACGGACAAAGCAGCACGACGTACACCGCAGGCTTGCAGATCGCCGCCTGGGAGATCGACTTCTTCGGACGCATCCGAAGTCTGAGCGAGGCGGCTCGCGCGCAGTTGCTGGCCACCGAGGAGGCGCGCAAGACGGTTCAGATCAGCTTGATCGCCGCCATCGCACAAACCCACCTGGCAATGCAGGCTGACGAAGCGCTGCTCGCGGTAACCCGCCAGACGCTCGACACGCGCCAGCAGTCGATGAAGCTGACCCAGCTCAAATTCGACAACGGCGCAACCTCCGAGCTCGAGTTGCGTCAGGCCGAGTCGCTCCTTGAAGCTGCACGCGTCGCGCTGGCGCAGCAGACGCGCCAGCGCGCGCTTGACGAAAATGCGCTGCAGCTGCTTGTCGGACAGCCACTGCCGGCTGATCTGCCACCGCTACAGCCGTTGGCAAGCGGCATCAGCGCCGATGCGACACCGGCCGAATTGCCGGCCGGCCTGCCGTCCGATCTGCTGATTCGCAGGCCCGACGTACGTGCCGCCGAACAACAGATGGTCGCAGCCAATGCCAACATCGGTGCCGCGCGGGCTGCATTCTTTCCACGAATTTCGCTTACCACCAGCGCCGGGTTTGCCAGCAACGAGCTGTCGTCGCTGTTCAGCGGCGGCCTGGCGTGGACGTTTGCACCGCAGTTGTTGCAGCCGATCTTCGATGCGGGCCGCAACCAGGCCAACCTGCAGGGCGCGCAGATTGCACGCGACATCGCGACCGTGCAGTACGAGAAGGCGATTCAGACCGCGTTTCGAGAGGTTGCCGATGGCCTCGCCGGACAGGCCACACTGAGCGAGCAGGCACGCGCCCAGGCCGCGCAAACGAATGCCGAACAGGTGCGCATGAAACTGGCCGACCTGCGCTATTCGAATGGCATATCGAGCTACCTCGATATCCTGGACGCACAGCGCTCGCTGTTTGCCGCCCAGCAGGCGCTGGTGCAGATCAGGCTTGTGCAGCTGCAAAACCGGGTCGGTCTGTACAAGGCTCTGGGCGGTGGCTGGACTGAGGCGGCGCCTGCGTCCCGCTGACGCGCCGCTGAAAAGCTCCGGACATATACCCGAACCTCGGACCAGGACCCCGACAGGGACAGCGCTGCCGGAGACTCGTCGGCGCATGCAAGGTTCTACACTGGACACTGCACCACCGAGGAATCTTCGAAATGAACACCCGCGACCCCCTGCTGCCGCGGCAGCCCAGCGAGGCCGAAGCCATCGCCGCATTTGCCAATCAGGTCTGGGACGACGAAATCGTCCCGGCACTGACCCAGTACATCCAGATACCGGCGAAAAGCCCGATGTTCGACGCCGACTGGGCGCGCAACGGCCACATCGACCGGGTGGTTCGCGACGCCGCTGCCTGGGTCGAGCGCCAGCAGGTGGCTGGATTGAAGCTCGAGGTGATCCGCATCGAGGGACGCACGCCGGTGATCTTCTTCGAGGTGCCGGCGACCCGGCCGGGCGGCAACGAGCCCGATGCCCAAACCATCTGTCTGTACGGCCACCTCGACAAGCAGCCTGAGTTCACCGGCTGGCGCAACGACCTCGGCCCGTGGACGCCGAAGTACGAAAACGGGCTGCTGTACGGCCGGGGCGGCGCAGACGACGGCTATGCCGTCTACGCCGCGGTAACCGCGATCAAGGCGCTGGATCGCCAGGGCATTGCCCGGCCACGTTGTGTCGGCCTGATCGAAAGCTGCGAAGAAAGCGGCTCCTTCGATCTGCCAGCCTATGTCGACGCCTTGAAGCCGAGGCTGGGCAAGGTCGGCCTCGTCGTCTGCCTCGACAGCGGCGCCGGCAACTACGACCAGCTCTGGCTGACGACCAGCCTGCGTGGCAATGTCACCGGCATCCTCAAGGTGGAGATCCTGACCGAAGGCGTGCATTCCGGAGACTCGAGCGGCCTGGTGCCGTCGAGCTTTCGCATCCTGCGCCAGGTACTCGACCGCCTGGAGGACTCCAAGACCGGCCGCCTGTTGCCACAAAGCCTGCACTGCGAGATTCCGCTCGAACGGATCGAGCAGACACGCGCCACCGCGCAGATCCTGGGCGACGAGGTCTGGAAGCGCTTTCCCTGGGCCTGCGGTGCCGACGGCGCCCTGACGCTGCCAACCAGCACCGACCCGACCGAGGCGCTGCTCAATCGCACCTGGCGGCCGACGCTGAGCGTAACCGGCGTCGACGGCTTTCCGGAGCTGAAGAACGCGGGCAACGTGTTGCGCCCCTATACCGCTTTCAAGTTGAGCTTGCGCCTGCCACCGCTGATCGACGGCAACCAGGCCGCGATGGAATTGAAGGCGCTGCTCGAAGACAACGCACCCTACAACGCCAAGGTGACATTCAATGCGGACGGTCGCGCCGGCGCATCGGGCGCCACCGGCTGGAATGCGCCGACATTGGCGCCGTGGCTCGAGCGCGCCTTGCAATCGGCCTCGCAGGCTCAGTTCGGCGCGAACTTCGGCTACATGGGGCAAGGCGGCACGATCCCGCTGATGGGCATGCTGCAGAAAATGTTTCCATCGGCCCAGATGATGGTGTGTGGCGTGCTCGGCCCGAAGAGCAACGCGCACGGACCGAACGAGTTTTTGCACATTCCTTATGGCAAGAAGCTGACCGCAGCGGTTGCTCAGGTCATGGCGGCTCTGGAGTAGCCCACTCGTTCGACGAGGCAGCGATTCTTTTGTGGGAACGCTT
>JBDTQC010000244.1:0-5716 GCA_039932405.1 Ideonella sp. | reverse complement strand
CAGGCGCAATCTTTACGTGCAATAAACGATAGCGGTGGCGGGCGAAACCCTTGTTACCGCGGAATGCAGGTCTTGATGCACGTGATGTACTGCTGCTGACAGGCGTCGAGCGGTGCCGTCTTGGCAGGGATGATTGCACCATCAAACGCACAGGACGAATGGGTGGCCTTGCACCATTTGGCACAGGTACCCTCGACCTGGGCCACATCCAGGTCAGGCTTGCCCGAGGCACAGGCGGTGAGAGCTAAAGCGAGGCCGAGCATGGCGAATTTCATGGCAATTTCCCTGGTCGATCCACGATCGATTCACAAATTATCACCCGCCCGCACGCCGACTGCGGCAGCATCCGCTCACTGAATCAACAAGCATCTGAAGTGCATCGGTCGAAAAAAAGCCCCGCGTCTGCGGGGCTCCAAGCATCAGGTGCTCTTTGTTGCGAAGGACGGCTGTTATTTCTTCTTGCCGACCTCGTTGCCAATCACGCCGCCAACTGCGGCTCCACCAACGGTACCCAGTGCGCCTCCACCGAGAACGGAACCGGCAACGCCGCCAATCGCGGCTCCGCCGATCGTTGTCTTGTCCTGGTGCGACATGCCGGCGCAGGCCGACAGCGAAAGGGCTGAAACACACAGCGTAGCAAGCGCACAAGCGCGAGAAATCGAGGTCATGTGGTACTCCTTGGATATGGCTTGAAGATGACTCGATGATGCTTTCTGCGGTGGCGCCATCCAATCATCAAACTGCGCTTGTTGGCGTGCGACATGTCTGACAAAGCGTGTCCTGTGGCGTGAGAGTGAGCACGCCGATCAGCAGCAGGCCGCTGATGCGCTCGATGTTGGACAACCCCAGACCCGATGTTGCGTGAACGCCAGGCCGTCAGGCAAAACGCCCGTGCAGGAACCAGCCGGATTGCCGGTCCACAGCAGGCACCACCGCGCCATCGGTTTCGACTGCTTCGCGCGGCGGCAGCCGGCCACGGTAGATCCACACCAGCGAGCCGTCGCCCGCCTGGGCGATGAAATAGTCGCGCTCGGCCAGTGCCGCATCCCACCAGCCGGTTTCGATGCGCTCGGGGCCACACAGCAGTTGCAGCGGCCGGCCGTCGAGCAGCGGCTGGCGCTGGCGTTCGATCAGCGGCTCGGGCTGCAGCATCAGCCACACCGGCTGCTGCAACGGCACCCCGACGCCGCCATCGACCGGCGCCGTGCTGCGCTGGCGTGACGACGCAGCCCACTGACCATCGAACGGCTGGGTGATGCTGGCGCGCTCGGGCCGGTGATCTTCTACCCGCACCAGCCGCTGCACCTGCGCGCCACCGAGCCGCGCCTGCAGCCGTTCGATCAACCGGGTCAGGCCTTCCTTTTCGTTGCGGGCGGTGGGAAACAGCTCACCGTTCGGCGGTGGGCGATGGACCAGTTCGGGACACGACAGGCGCAACTCCAGCGTGGGCGCCGCCAGCCTGACCTGCGCCAGACGTTCGCGCAGCAGCAGTTGCAGGTGATCGGCGTCGCACGAGGCCTCGGTCAGGGCGATCTCGAGCTCGCTGGCCGGCGGTGTCTGGGCATCGCTGCGGTGGCGGGTTTCGTGCAGCATCTGCAAGCTGAAACGTCCGACGCGCGCCTGATGCGCCAGCGCCCACACCACCAGCCGGTTCAGCAGCACACGTGCGCCATACAAGACCTGCTCGGTGCTGTCGGCACGCGCCAGCAGTTCGAGCCGGCTGCTGAATTGCGGCGGCAGGCTGATCGGCTGACGCGGGTCGGGGCAACGGCCGAATGCGCGATCGATCTCGTCGAGCAAGGCCTGGCCGAAACGGCGCGCCAGACCAGCGCGCGGCAGCCGACGCAACTCGCCGATCTGACGCAGGCCGATCGCTTCGAGGGCGTCCAGGTGCTCGGCTGCGGCCGCCAGCAGGCCGACCGGCGCAGCGTCGAGGCAGCGCATGGTCTGTGCCAGATCGGCGCAATGAAGCTCACCGTCGCGGTTGCGGGCGGCCAGACGGCACAGCAAGGTGGCGGCCTGTGCGGTGGGCGCGCTGGCGATCTGCAGGCGGTGGCCGAGCGGCTGCAGCGCTGCCTTCAGACGTTGCAGCAAAGACTCGAAGCCGCGGAAATAGCGTAGGCTGGCCTGCACCTCGAGCAGCACCGTCTGTGGTGCCGTCTGGGCGGTCGTCTTTGACGTCGCCCCTGGCATCAACAAGCAGACCATCGGTGTGAAGGTCAGCGCCGCATGGCCGACCGCCTGCAAAGCCAGGGCATCGCGCGCCGCATCGGCTTGTGCCAGCACCAGTTGCGGTGCCAGCGCCAGCGCCGTGGCGCGTTTCATGGCCGGGCGAACGCCGAGCGCCTGTCCCGCCTGATTGACATGCACGATGTGGTGGGCATCGACGATTGCCAACGCGACGTCCGCGCCAGCCGGCCCGGCAACGCTGGCGTCGCCGCCGAACCCGGGCAGACAGGCCACCGTCTCGAGCGACAGCAGCGGCAAATGCAGACCGATCCACAACACGATCGGATTCAGCGCCGCGGCGGCGGCTCGAGGTTGATGAAGGTCGCGGCCGGCAAATCGGGCGCCGCAACCACGGCCTGATCGGCGGGCCGCCCGACCACGGCCGCGCCGGCCCGTGCACGTTGTGCCGGCAGGGTGGACAACACGGGTGGCAGATCGAGCTGCAAGGTGGCCTCGAGCGGCGGGCCACGGCGCTTCAGCACGCGCAGCAGCAACTGGTCGCCACCGCCAGGCCGCAGCGCCAGGCGCAGTGGCGCAGCGGTGGGCCGCAGGCGGGCTTCGAGTTCACGCATCACGAAAGCCGGGCCATCGTGGGCTTGCGCGGCCAGCTGCAGGCGGCGCAAGCGCTCGGCCCGCAGCCGTGGCGGCAGCCACGCGACGACTGCCCCGACATGGCCGCTCTTGAGCGCCTGCTCGAGCGCCCACAGGCTGTCGGCGCCGGGAATCACGCGGGTACGGGTATTGACGATCAGCAACTGCGCCACATCGATGCCAAGCTCGCCGAGCGCCTGTGCCGACAATTTGGCCGGCGGATCGAACAACATCACCAGCCGGCCACGCTGCTGGGCAGCAGCCAGGCTGTGGGCCAGCTGGCGGATTTCACCGATGCCCGGGTGCGCCAGCAGCAGTTCGGTCAAGACACGCCGCGGCCAGCCGCCGCCCGGCAGCTCGGCATCGAGCCGCACGAATCCGCTGGGCAGGGGTTGATCGACCTGCCGGCCGAGTTGGTGGCCCAGCCACAAGGCCGGGTGCAGGGATTCGGGCGTCGGCACCGCTGCACGCCCGGGCATTGCCCCGGCAGCAGACCTGGCCGCCAGCCGCGAGCGCGCAGCAGCTGCCCCGACCGGCGCAGCGGCCGGCACGGCTGCGACGCCGGCAGCAGCCCCCACCGGCGCAGCGGCCGGCACGGCTGCGACGCCGGCAGCAGCCCCCACCGGCACAGCGGCCGGCACGGCTGCGACGCCGGCAGCAGCCCATTCGGCAGCAGTCTGATCAGGGGGCATTGCGTCCATTTGAATACTGTATTTTCATACAGTATCAGATGCAAGCCCGAAATGGGCGGATTCGCCAGCCCATGCCAAGATTCGCCGGATGACACGCGCCACCGCCCACTCGCCAGAACCACCCTGCCCTTGCGGCTCGGCTCAGCCCTACGAAGCCTGCTGCGGCCCCTACCACGCCGGCCCGCTGGCACTGCAGGCGCCCGATGCGCAGCGCTTGATGCGCTCGCGCTACAGCGCGTATGTGCTGCGCCTGACCGACTACCTGCTGGCCACCTGGCATCCCGACACGCGCCCGGCCACACTCGATGCCGATCGGCCGGAACTGCGCTGGCTCGGACTGGAGGTGCGCCGCTTCGAGCCGCTCGACGCCGAGCACGCCACGGTCGAATTCGTCGCGCGCAGCAAACTTGATGGGCGGGCCCACCGCTTGCACGAGACCAGCCGTTTCATCCTCGAGAACGCCCGCTGGTATTACCTGGACGGACAGTGAAGCCAGCGGCATCGCGACGCGCCACCATGCCGACCATTTCATTGACTGCCAGCGCACCGATCACCAGGCTGCCGCCGACCAGCACCTGTGGCAGCGGGCGTTCACCCGCGCCGAGCCAGGCCCAGGCAATGCCGAACACCACCTCGAGCAGACTCAGCAGCGCCAGCTCAGGCGCCGACAAGCCACGCGCCACCCGCACCGCCAGCATGCATGGCAACGCGAGTTGAAACACACCGAGCCCGGCCAGCCAGCCGATGTCGTGCAACGAGCCCTGCAGCGGCCAGGCAAATGGCAGGCTGACCGCACACGACAGCAGCGCGCCGATCAGCAAGGCAGGCGTCAGATCGACCTGGCGGCCGCCGTTGCCGCCGCTGCCGCCGTTGCGATGGAGAGTGATCCAGTTGATCGCCGCGGCCAGCGGCACCGCCAGCGCGACCAGCGTGCCCAGCGCGGCCTCGAGCTCGGCGCTGATCTTGTTGCCATACATCCACGCGATGCCGATCCCGGCCAGCGTGATCGCAGCCCAGGTGCGCCGCGCCACCGGAGCACCCAGGATGAAGCGGGCCAGCAGTGCGGTGAACAAGGGTGCCAGGCTCATCGTGATCAACACATTGGCCACCGAGGTCAAGGTCAGCGCGAGCATGAAGCAGGTGAACATCACCGCCCACATCAGGCCCGAGATCAGCAGCGGCCAGCCGCCCCGCCTGAACAGGCCGGGCGCGGCCCGGCCCTGGCTGCCAACAAAATAGATGCCCAGCACCAGCGCCGTGAAGAAGCTGCGCCAGAAAGTAACCTCGAAGCTGCGCGCCTGCTCGAGCTGGCGGCTGACGATGCCGGCGGTGCTCCAGAGCAGGGTGACGACCAGCATGCCGAGCAAGGCACGGCGGTGCGTCACCGCATCAAGCCCACGCCGCCCGACAACCAGCCCACGTCAGGCCTTCACTTCAGATCGCCGGCCAGGCTGGCCAGCGTATCGGCGGCGATCGCCACGTGGGCCGGGTAGTTGGTATGGTCGCATCCCAGCTTGACCGCCGCACCGGCGCGCACCGCCTGTCGTGCGGCGGTGGGAAATTCGAAGCGCAGAAAATGCACGGCCGAGGTCTTTTCGTCGGTTTCGCGCTCGAGGTCTTCGTCGGCGATCGCATGGATGCGTGAATGCCCTTCAACCTCGACGAACATGCGCTCGGCAATGCCGATCAGGCGCGCCAGTTCGCGCTTGCGCTCGTGCGCGTCGGGGTATTCGATCAACATCGTCGCCTTCCAGTTGCTGCCATCCGGAACCAGCGCCTGGTAGGCGTCGATCTCGCTCTGGATGCCCTCTTCGGTGAAGATCTTCTCGATGTGGAGCATCTCCTGGATCTGGCGCCGGATGCTGGCTTCGTCCTCGAACTGCACATTCAGGTTTTCGCCCAGATGCACCGAACGCAACCTTCGATGCGCAATCGCCTCGGCCTTGCTGCTCTTGCGAATTTTCGAATAGGCCTCGAGCGTCAGCAGGCTGTCTCGGGTGATCGGTTTGGCGGTCATCGTCTTCATTCCAGTCCGTAAGCCATTCGCACCAGGCTCAGTGGATGAGCCAGCCGGGCTGCCGGCAAGCCATTGACTTGCAAACCTTGCTGGATGTGGTGGCCGGCAAGTTGGCAATCCGAGCTGATGAAATCGGGCTCGTCCTTCGCCATCGCCTTGAACACCGGCTTGCCGATCTTCATCGCGT
>JBDTQC010000243.1:0-5719 GCA_039932405.1 Ideonella sp. | reverse complement strand
GGACATCCGCAGCCATCTCCGAGCTTGTCAGCAATTGGGTGAGCGCGCGCGCATCGTCGGAGTCGACCTCGCTGCCAGCCATGCAGGTGCAATCCTGCTCATCGATGAGCATGCCACGCCGGACCAGCGGCTCCATCTGCCGCCCGATGATCGTGTGCGGCGCACCGGCGCATGCCTGGCCCGGGTCGGGTCGGGTCGGCGTCTCAGATGCCGACCCCCTGCCCCACCGTCATCAGCTGGTTGAGCGGGATGTGGTACGCGGCTGTGGCGTCCTGCGTGTTGCGCGCCAGAAGTACAAACAGCTTGTCGCGCCACAAGGCCATCCCCTCGCGCTTGCGGCCGGCCAGCAGGTCAAGGCTGCTGACGATGTAACGGATCTCGTCGAGGTCCAGCGCCAGACCGCGCTCGGCACAGTGGGGCAACTCGGAAGGGATGTTCGGCGTCTGCATGAAACCGTAGTGCAGCACGATGCGGTAGAAGCCGTCGCCGACGGCAGTGAATTCCATCCGCTCGCTGCGTTGCGTGGTCGGCACCGGCTCGAAGACCACGCGCAAGACGATCACCTGCTCGTAGACGACGCCGCTGTGGCGGATCAGCTTGGGCAACGAGGGCGGTGCGTGGTCGAAGCGGCCGGCCATGAACACCGCAGTGCCTGGCACGCGCGGAATCTGTTCGCCCTTGACGCGGCCGATCAAGGTTTCCAGCTTCGGTGTGGTGCTCGCGATCATCCGGGCCGCTCCTGTGTGCGGCACGAATTGTGATGGCTGGATCCTGAGGCACGTTCAGTCACGAACCCGATGATGGCTAGATTTATCGATTAACAGGTAAAATTGTGCGATGGCCAGAAAATCAGCGCTCACCGAGGTATCTCAGCGCGGTGTCGCGGCTTCCACACGGGCAACTGCCGTTTATGAACGGCTGCGATCCGACATCGCCCATGGTGAACTCGAGCCAGGAAGCAAGCTCCGGGTCGAAGCCATGTGTGCCCGCTACAACGTCGGAGCCAGCCCGCTGCGAGAGGCCTTGAGCCGCCTCTCCTCGGAGGGCCTGGTGGCTCGCACTGACCTGCGCGGTTTCAGCGTGGCCCCGTTGAACTGGGACGAGTTGCCCGTCCTGACCAACAATCGCGTGCAGCTCGAAAGCATCGCGCTGCGGGAGTCAATCGCCAATCGGGACCGTGCCTTGGAAGACCAACTTGTCTTGCTGGTGCATCGACTATCACGCACACCGAGGTCGCTCGCTGAAGACCACTATGTGTCGAATCCCGAATGGGAAACGGTGCACCGTGACTTCCACGATGCGCTGTTGTCACGCTGTCCTTCACGCTGGCTTCGCGCCTTCTGCGAAAAGCTGACGGACGAGAACTACCGCTTCCGGCAGATGGCTGCCGACCAAGGGCGCACGATGCGCAACGAACACGACGAGCATGTCGCCATTTTCGAAGCGGTCATCGAAGGACGTGCTGACGACGCGGTGCGCGCGCTTGAAAGCCACTATCGGCGCACCGCCGAGATCGTCGGCGCAGTGGTCAGTACCAAAACGCCGATAGCTGTCAGCAAGGCGGCTTGAGCCGCGTCGCTCAAGCGTCAGCCTGGCAAGCCACTCACACGACTCGGCCGCTTCCGGGGTTGATATCGGCCAGGTCGCAGCTGCTTGAGGCGGTTCGACCGAACCGCTTCAGCTCACTGTCGAAGCTGATCCCCGAGCTTGGCGACAACCGGTTTCCACTTGGCGGCTTCCGCCTTGACATAGGCTGTTGCTGCGGCGTCACCGATCTGCAGATCGGCGAACATGCCTTGAGTGGCGAGGTTGGACTTCATCGATGCGTCTTCCATCGCCCGCCGCGATGCGTCGGCGAGCGTCTTGCGTACCGCCGGGGGGGTGTTGCGCGCTACCGCCACGACGTGCCACAACATGGCGTCGAATGGCTCAGCGAAGCCTGCCGACTCGGCCACCGTCGGAATGTCGGGGGCAAGCTCTTCGAGCCGCTTGGCCGAGGCAACGCCGACCAGGCGCATGCGACCAGCTTTGTGCAACGGCAACATGCCACCCAAGGTGCCCACAGCCATCTGGATATTGCCACCCATCAAGTCTTGCATCGCCGGACCGCTTCCCTTGTACGGAATGTGCCGCATCGACACCCCGGCAACTTGCAGCATGCGCTCCGTTGCCACATGCAACAGGGTGCCAGTGCCGGGCGAGCCATAGTTCAATTTGCCCGGCTCCTTCCGGGCGAGATCGAAGCAGGCCTTCAATGACGAAGGCATCGCATTCGACACCGCAAATGCAACGGGTGCACCACCCAGGACGGCGATGTAGTCGAAGTCTTCGGCCGAGTTGTAGCGCGGCTTGGGTTCGACGAAGTCATACAGCGCGTGGGTCGAGGCAGTGCCGAACAGCAAGGTGTAGCCATCCGGCGTGCTGTTCTTGACGTCGAGCGAGCCGATGGCGCCGGATGCGCCGGCCTTGTTGTCGACGATGACAGTCTGATTGAGCTGCCTGCCGAGGCCCTCGGCATAGAGACGGGCGAAGCTGTCGGTCGGCCCGCCGGGTGCGAACGGCACCACGAGGCGAACCGTCTTCGAAGGGTAGGCCTGAGCGTGAGCCGGCAGTGCGATCGGTAGCGACGCCGCGATAGCGGTCAGGCTGCCTGCGTGAATAAAGAGTCGTCTTTGCATGGGATATCTCCTTCAGATGTAGCTTGCTTCAGAGCTGGCTCTGGTTCCAGGCGGGATTGGGTTCGGCTGGTTCGGTGGCCAGGCCGGCCGCCCTGGCGCCGGCGATGGCGCAGTACTCGTCCTTGTCGGAGGTGTCGCCACTGATGCCGACCGCGCCGATCACCCGACCGTCGCCATCCAGCATCAAGACACCGCCCGGGACCGGTATGAACTGGCCCTGCGCAGCCGCTGCGAGCGCGCTTTGGAAGGCCGGGCGAGCAGCCAGACGGTCGCGGATCAGCCGTGTCGACATGCCCATGCCCAGTGCCGCAGCCGCCTTGCCTCGAGCGATCTCGAAACGCAGATTCGCGCAACCGTCCTCACGCTTGAAGGCGACGAGATGACTGCCGGCATCCAGCACCGCGACCGCGAGCGGGAACAGCTTGTGTTCACGGCCGGCAGCAATCGCCGCATCGACGACTGCGCTCGCCTGTGGCAATGTCAGACTGAAAAACAAAGGGCGCAGGTTTTCGCTCATTGACGGGCTTTCATTTGAAGTTGGCCAGCACCCTGCACTGCGGGGCTCAGTCGGTCACCGGGTTGCTCAGGATGCCGATCTTTTCGATCTCGATCTCGATCGTGTCGCCGGCCTTCATCCAGACGGGCGGCGTGCGCGCATAACCAACACCACCGGGTGTGCCCATCACGACCACATCACCGGGCTCGAGCGTCAAAGACTGCGACAGCAACTCAATCGTGCGCGCGACACCGAACGCCATGTTGGCGGTGTCGGCGCTTTGCATCACTTCGCCATTCAGCCGCGATTGAAGCCGCAAGCCGGACGCGCCGGCCGGCAATTCATCGGCCGTCACCAGGCAAGGGCCGAAAGCTCCGGTGGCATCGAAGTTCTTGCCGATGGTCCACTGCGTTGTCTTGCGCTGATAGTCGCGAAAGGTGGCGTCGTTGAAACAGGAATAGCCGAACACGCAATCCAGCGCATCGGACTGGCTGACGAAACGGGCCCGCTTGCCGATGACAACCGCAAGCTCGGCCTCGAAGTCGAACTTGCTCGAAACCTTGGACACCTGCAAGGGTGCGCCATGGGATTGCAGCGACGTTGCGCAGCGAAGGAACAGCGCCGGATAGTCGCCGATCTGGTTGCCACCCTCTTTGGCGTGGTCGATGTAGTTGACGCCGAGGCAGATGATCTTGCCTGGATTCGGTACACAGGGCAGCAGCTTGACCTCGCTGAGCGGCACCGGCTTGACTCCTTCGGTCAACTTCGACCAATCCTTTGTCAGCGCTTGCCACCTGGCTGCATCCTGTAGCAGATCCATCAGCGACGCAGGCAGATCGCCGCCCAGCTGATCGCTGCTAACGACGCCACCATCGATCAGGATGCCCCAGGCCGGGTCCTTCATCGTGCTGAAACTGACCAATCTCATGTTGTTTCCTTTCGTATGGTGGGCGGGCCGCTGATTGAGCTGAACCCGATCGGCGGTGATTACCCGAAATCGATCTTCTCTTTGTTGCACCTAAACGGCGCGAGCAGGGCGCTGTTCAGAGCGCAGACGCTTCAAACAACCTCGCAGGCCTCGTCGAAACTCAATCGTGGCGCGCGCGAGCGCAGGCTGCTCATGTCGCCGTAACCCAGGATGCACAGGAAATTGGTGCGCACCGACGTGCCACTCCAGAATGCCTCGTCCACAGCCGCGGGTTTGAAGCCGGACATCGGGCCGCAATCCAGCCCCAGCAGACGCGCCGCCATGATCAGGTAGCCGCCCTGCAGGCTGCTGTTGCGCAGTGCGGTGCTGGCGATCATGTCGGGCTTGCCGTCGTAATAGCTGCGGGCATCGGCCTTGTGTGCAAACAGACGTGGCAGGTGATCGGGAAACGCCAGGTCATGGCCCAGGATGGCGATCACCGGCGCCTGCCTTGTCTTCTCGACGTTGCCCGGATTGACGCATGCAAGCAGCGATTCCTTGGCCTGCGCTGACACCACGAACTTCAGGCGCATCGGCTGGGTGTTCATCGACGTCGGCCCGTCTTTTAGCAAGTCGTACAGCTCATTCAAGAGGGCTGGAGGCACGGGCCGGTGAAGCCATTCTGAGGGCGTGCGGGCGTCACTGAACAGGCGACTTGCGGCGAGCGCGAGATTGGGATCGGACATCGGGTAATTCCTAGGTCGATTTTTATCGATAATACAAACCTTTCATGCGTTTGTCGATAAACTATGTTGCGATTAAACCTGCGCAGCTTTGCATCCCGCACCCGTGTTCGCAGGCGTCTGTCCGCCGCACCCACCGCCCCACGGGGTCACGCTTCATGAGAAACCTCGATCTCCGGAACATCAGCAACACGGTGATGAAGAGCTTCTCCGGCCTGCCTGAGCCCCGGCAGCGTTTGCTGGTCCAGACACTGGTCAAACATCTGCATCAATTTGCAGAGGAGACAAAGCTCAGCCACCTGGAGTGGCGCGCGGCGCTGGCGTTTTTGCATCGGGTCGGCGACATCTCCAGCGACACGCGCAGCGAGTTCTCGTTGCTCTCCGATGTGCTGGGCTTGTCCAGCCTGGTCGATCTGCTGGCGTCCGACCCCTCGGCTACACCTGGCAGTGTGCTCGGCCCGTTTCATGCCGTCGGTTCACCGTGGATGGACAACCCCGCCAATCTGATCGGTGCCAATGCCGGCCAGAAGGTGCTGCTGAGGGGCCGGGTCCTCAATGCACAGGGCCAGCCCTTGGCCGACGCCACGATCGACTTCTGGCAGAACGCTGCCAATGGCTTGTACTGGCAGCTCGATCCGGAGCAGCCGCAAGACAACCTGCGTTGCCAGATGAAGGTCGACGCAGCGGGCAGATTCCAGATAGCCACCATTCGCCCGGTGCCCTATCAGATTCCAACCGACGGACCAGTCTGGTTCGATCTGGTGCAGCCGGCCGGCGGCGACGGCTGGCGCGCCGCGCACTATCACCTGATCGTCGAGGCACCCGGCCACCGCACGCTGGTGACCGAACTTTTCGACGCTGAAGACCCGTATATCGAAACCGACGCCGTATTCGG
>JBDTQC010000242.1:0-5751 GCA_039932405.1 Ideonella sp. | reverse complement strand
CTCGCTCAGGTCGACTCCTTTACCAATCGCCGCTTTGACGGCGTGGGCCACCACCTCGTGGGCATCGCGGAACGGCAGGCCTTTCTTGACCAGGTAATCGGCCAGGTCGGTGGCGGTGGCGTAGCCGCGCAGCGCCGCACGCTGCATCGCCCCGGGCTTGACGGTGATGCCGGCCACCAGTTCGCAGAAGATCCGCAAGGTGTCCTTCAGGGTGTCGACGGTATCGAACAGCGGTTCCTTGTCTTCCTGGTTGTCCTTGTTGTAGGCCAGCGGCTGGCCCTTCATCAGGGTGATCAGGCCCATCAGGTGGCCGACGACGCGGCCTGTCTTGCCGCGCGCCAGTTCGGGCACATCGGGGTTTTTCTTCTGCGGCATGATCGAGCTACCCGTGCAGAAGCGGTCGGCCAGATCGATGAAGCCGAAATTCTGGCTCATCCACAACACCAGTTCTTCGCTGAAACGCGAGAAATGGATCATGCACAGGCTGGCGGCAGCGGTGAATTCGATCGCGAAGTCGCGATCGCTGACCGCATCAAGGCTGTTCTGGCAGATTGCAGCATGGCCTTGCTCGTCGACCATGCCCAGGCTGCGCGCGACGCGTTCGCGGTCGAGCGGATAACTTGTTCCCGCCAGCGCCGCCGCGCCGAGCGGCAGGCGATTGGTACGCCGCTCGACCTCGGCCATGCGTTCGGCGTCGCGCGCGAACATCTCCACGTAGGCCAGCAGGTGATGGCCAAAACTCACCGGTTGGGCCACCTGCAGGTGTGTGAAGCCGGGCAGGATGACGTCGGCATTCGCGTCCGCCACTGCAACCAGCGCAGCTTGCAATTCATGCAGCAGGCTGCCGATCATCCGGATCTCGTCGCGCAGCCACAACCGGACATCGGTTGCGACCTGGTCATTGCGCGAGCGGCCGGTGTGCAGCCGTTTGCCGGCATCGCCCACCAGTTGCGTGAGCCGCGCCTCGATGTTCAGGTGCACATCTTCCAGATCGAGCTTCCACTCGAAGCGGCCGCCTTCGATCTCGTCGCGGACCTGCGCCAGGCCGCGCTGGATATCGGCCAGATCGGCAGCGCTGATGATCTGCTGCGCCGCCAGCATCTCGGCATGTGCCAGGCTTCCGGTGATATCGGCCAGCCACAAGCGTTGGTCGAAATCGACACTGGCTGTGTAGCGCTTCACCAGATCGCTCATCGGTTCGGAGAACAGCGCCGACCAGGCTTCGGATTTCTTGTCGAGTTGATTGGCTGACATCGGGCGGTAGGGCGGCCAGTTGGCCGATCATCATGAAAAGGGGAGGGCCGCGGCGATCGCGCGAGGGCTGCGCCGTACATTGGCGACAATGCGACCGCAGGATTCTATCGACCGCCATTTTGCCGCCCGACTGACCGCCCGACTGACCACTCCACGCTGCAGCATCGCTTCATGATTGCGCCCCCCTCGAACACGCGCGCCGAACCAGGCCAGGTGCCAGCCGTTGCCGGGAGCCACGCGGAGTTTGCAGATTCGAGCCGAGCCAGCCTGTTCGAGCCCAGCGGCTACCTGCCCCAGGTTGAACGCAACAAGCCAGTGCCCCTGCCACAAGGCGTATTCGACGTCTGCCATGTCGGCATGGTGCTGCGTGCGGTCCTGTTCGTCGAAACCGTGCTGGCATTGGGGATTGCCTTCATCGATGACGGTTTTGCCGAAGCGGGGCTGCGGCTCGCATTGGGCTCGGCGATGGCGCTGCCGGCCTTGCTGCTGTGGCTGAGCCTGGCATGTTCGTTGCGCCGGCAACTTGCCCGACTCGGGCAGGGCGGTCAGTGGGTGGCCGCCGCGGCGCTGGGAGCCGCCTGCGCCGCCATCGCCTGGGCCTTGCTGCAATGGGCCAGTTTGGGGCTGTTCAGCGTGGTGGCCTGGCCGGGACCGGTTGCCAGCGGGGCATTTCTGGCGCTTTGCATGACCGTCTGGCTGCAACTGCGCAATCGCGCGGCGCTGCCTGCGAACACCGCCGCCCGGCTGGCCGAATTGCAATCGAGGATCCGGCCGCACTTTCTGTTCAACACGCTCAACAGCGCGCTCGGCCTGGTGCGGCGTGACCCGCAGCGCGCCGAAGCCTTGCTGGAGGATCTGTCCGAGCTGTTCCGGGTTGCGCTGGCCAACGACGCCAGCGTGGTCAGTCTCGGCGACGAGATCGATCTGGCCCGGCGCTATCTGGCGATCGAACAGATCCGCTTTGGCACCCGATTGCAGGTCGTCTGGCAACTCGATCCGGCGGCCGCTGCTGCGCGCGTACCCCCGCTGCTGCTGCAACCCCTGGTCGAGAATGCGGTGCGCCACGGTGTCGAGCCCGATCCGCAGGGCGGCGTGATCCGCATCAGCAGCCGCGTCCGGCATGGTCAGGCCTGGCTGTCGATCACCAATACCTTGCCCTCTACCCCGCGCGCTGCCGAAGCGCCAGGCCACGGTATCGCGCTGCAGAATGTGCGCGAACGCCTGCGCCTGATGCACGATGTGGCTGCCCGATTCGACATCGAGGCGGACGAGCAGAAATTCCGTGTGCAACTTGCGATTCCGCTCGATGGCGCCGATTCCAATGCAGGTGCAATGGTCGACGCCCGATGACACGTTCCGACGATCCCGCCCTCACGTCGGTGCCACCGCTTCGCATATTGATCGTCGACGATGAGGAACCGGCGCGCTGGCGCCTGCGCAATCTGATCGAGGATTGCGTCGAACCGCGCTGCGAGGTGGTGGGCGAGGCATCCGATGGACATCAGGCCCGTGCCTGGCTGAGCGCCAACGAATGCGATCTGATGCTGCTCGACATCGCGATGCCCGGACTGAATGGCCTGAGTCTTGCCGCCGAACTGCGCAGCCGTGGCTCGGCCGCCCCTGCGTTGATCTTCGTAACCGCGCATTCCGAGCACGCGTTGCAGGCGTTCGAACTGGCTGCTTCGGACTACCTGACCAAGCCGGTGCGCCGCGAGCGCCTGCAGGCGGCGTTGTTGCGCATTGCCGAGCAGGTTGCGCTGCGTCGTGGTCCTGCGGTCATCCCTGTTCCCGAGTCCGCCGCCGAAGATCAGATGATCATCGTCAGCGACCGTGGCCGAGTGATGCGGGTGCCGCTCGACGAGGTGTTGTACCTGAAGGCCGAGCTGAAATACGTGACGGTCCGTACCCGGACGCAAAGCCTGGTTCACGATGATTCGCTGGCTGAACTGGAAGCGCGCCTCGGTTCGAAATTTCTGCGCATTCACCGCAACGCCTTGGTTGCCAGGCGCGCGGTGCGCGCGCTCGAACGCCGCATCGTCGCCGATGCCGAGTCCGAAGGCGCTGAATCGTGGGCGGTTCGCATCGCCGATGTCGACGAGTGGCTGGCCGTTTCGCGGCGCCAGCTGCAGGCCGTTCGCGAAGCGCTGCTCGACGTCGACAAGGGCCGTCGTTGAAGGCAGCGTTCACGCGAACCAGCACGTCGGCCGGCTATCAGGCTTGATAACCGCGGTTTCCGAGATGCCAGGAGGCAATCCGAGATGTCGGAACGACGCGGCTGCGCAGGATCTGCCTCGAAATCTCGCCGGCCAGTGCCCAGGCGGCGCTGTCCAGGCTGGCGCGCCAGGCCTCGAACGCCTGCATCACGCCCCGGTTCAGCCAGACATCATGGCGCTCCTGCAGGCCCTTCATAGCCTGGTGCATGGCTTCGCACAACATGCCAAGACGCAACGATGACACCGAGGTCGGCGAGGCCGCCTTGAAACGCTTGAGCAGTTGATTCTTGCCAGCCTGCTTGCAGGCGCCCAGCGTGAACACATGCTGAACCTGCTGCACGATCGGTCTGAGCGAGCGGTTGGGAATCGGTGCTGCCAGCGGGATGATCGGTGCGTCAGCGGGGCGATCGGCGAAGCAAGGTCCCAGCATCAGCGCGGCCAGCCGCAGCCACTCGACGGGCGCCAGGCCATCGATGGGCGACGTCCGCTGTGATCGTTCGTACACCGCCTCGTAACTGAGCATGCCTTTGGCTCGGTTGGCACCGGTGCTCATCACGGCCAGGTTGTTGGCCGCGTAGGCCCCGTCGTTGTTCAGCCGGTCGACCGACCAGTCGCTGTCTTTCAGCTCGCCGTGAGTCAGCGGCTGGCGCGTGACCGGGCACTGCTCGACATCGATCAAGCGCAGCAGCGTCGGTGTCACTTCATCGTTGATCACCCGGCCTCGCTCAAATGCACCGAGCCGCAATTGCAGCCACTTGCGCTCGTAGCGGTCAGGCAAGGGTCTGGTGGTATGGCCGGCACGCGCCGCGACAAAGCCCTCGTGAACCGGGGCAGGCCAGGCTTCGCGCGCCGCGCTGCGGCTGCGGCAATAGAAGTCGTGGCCGATGGCGCGTCCGATGTCGACGCGCTCGGTGGACAAATGAAGTTCCATGTTTCTCTCCAATGGCCGCGCCTGGGCGGCCTGTGCTGCCCGCGCCATCATCGGCTCGCAACGGAGCGTGATCGGCGGCGGGTGGCACGCAAGAATCCAGGAACGCCAAGACTGCACGCGAATGGCGGGCGAGCCTCACTGGACTACCCTCCGTGCTGCGAACTGCGGGATTCGCGCTTGGAAAGCAGCCCGGCGCGCGAATGCGCGAACGATCCTGTACGAATGGATCGGCCGGATGCCGGTTGCCTGTCGGAGACTGTCGAGCGATGGCAGCAAGGCCATCGCGGCGGTCAGCGAGCAGCGCACGCTGAGGCCGAGCTCGAACAGTCGAACCGGCGGCCGGTCCGGCGGGGGCATCAGGCCTTGGGCGGCCGCTCCATGCTGTCGGCGATCCAGGGAGCGACCGCAGATTGCAGCGCTGCCGGCCAGCGGAATGGCGGCAGTGGGGGCAGAGCGAAGGACACCGGGGCGGTGAATGCCAACAAGTGCGGAGCGGCGGCGCCCCCACCTTCGTCGGGGCTGGCGCCGCCGTCGAGCGCAATCACGCTGGTGTCTGCGGCGTCATGGTGGTGGCGCTGGAATCCGTCGTGGCTGTGGCCGGGTGCGTGCTCGGCGTGGCCTTGGCCCGAAGCGAGGCGGCGGAAGTCTTCGAGCGCTCTGAAATCACCGCTTCCAGGTGTCGGGATGGCCGCGTTTGCAGAGACTACTGACGTGAAATCGCTGCGGTGAACGTGTTCATTGCCCAGCAGCTGGACCAGACTGCCCGTGAAGCCATACAGCGGAATCGCGAACAACAAGCACCACACCATCAGCCGCAAGGCGGATCGGGACAGCGGAGGGCGCAGCGGGCCGGACATCGTGGGTGCTTGGAATTCAGGGCAGCATGAGTCATGCTTTACGCACCCGCTGCGAGCTTGGATGCAGCGGACCTGGCAGGGTGCTGAAGGCAAACGGCCGACTCGAGCTCGTATCGTCCTGGATTCTCTGCCAGCAGCAGTGGACTCCGAGCACATCATTCGCGGTTCGACTGCATCTGCAGGCGCGGTTTCTTCGTACTGTCGATATACATGCGGGGTTTCGGGGCCGGCCTTTGGGCCGGGTTGTCTGGCCACCTACACTGCGCAGCAAACGACCCGACCGTCCTGCCATTGGAGCACCCATGAACCATCCGTTGCGCCAGATCCTGCTGACCGTTGCACTGATGGGTTTGGTGCCGATGGCGTTTGCTCATGAAGGCGCCGGCATGGTCGGCGGCTTCACCAGCGGCTTCCTGCATCCGTTGCTCGGTTGGGATCACGTGGTCGCGATGGTTGCAGTCGGCCTCTGGGGTGCCTTTCTGGGTATGCCCGCGCT
>JBDTQC010000241.1:0-5781 GCA_039932405.1 Ideonella sp. | reverse complement strand
CCGAAGACGGTCGAATTGGCAACGCCGTTGCCACCCAGTCGATTGGCGCCATGTGCACCGCCGGCATCCTCACCGGCGACGAACAGACCCGGTAGCTCGGTGCGGGTGTCGGGTTCGCAGACCACGCCGCCCATGAAATAGTGGGCGGTCGGAACGACTTCGACACGGCCGCCTGCCAGGTCGAAACCGCAATCGGCGCAGCGCTTGACCATGCCGCTGAACTTCTTGCGCACGTTGTCGGGGCCAAGGTGTCCCATCGAGATGTAGACGCCGCCGTTGGGTGTGGTGCGGCCGGCCCGCATCTCGGCATAGATGCCACGGCTGACGATGTCGCGAGTCGCGCGCTCGCCGAGCGGGTCGTAATCGAACATGAAGCGGCGCCCGTCGCAATCCAGCAGTTGCCCGCCGGCGCCACGCAGGCCCTCTTCGAGCACGGTGCCGGTCATGCGGGTATGTTTGCCGGCGAGCAGACCGGTCGGGTGGAACTGCACCATCTCCATGTCGCGCAGCGGCAAGCCCAGCCGCAAAGCCATCGCCAGGCCATCCATGCTCTTGTCGCCAGACGGTGTGTTGTAGCGGTACATCGTCGGGCCGCCACCGGTGGCCAGCAACACGGCCCGTGCGCGAACGAGGCGAAACACGCCGCGGCGCATGTCGATCAGCAGCACGCCGGACAACGCATCGCGCGC
Organism: Ideonella sp.; assembly: GCA_039932405.1. Taxonomy (GTDB): domain Bacteria; phylum Pseudomonadota; class Gammaproteobacteria; order Burkholderiales; family Burkholderiaceae_C; genus Ideonella_A. Next base: position 5,092 of record JBDTQC010000241.1, on the reverse strand, counting down.
CTGGTTAGGGATCAACGCGATGGCCCGATGCTCCTCCATCCGTTCGACCGGCAGCGCCAGCACCTGCTCCATCAGCCGGTTGATGATCTCGATGCCTGTCAGGTCACCCTTGTGCACCGTCCGGTCGAATGTCTGACCGGCAAACGCCTTGTGATGCAGCGATCCATCGGCCTGCCGATCGAAGAAGCAGCCCAGTTCGTTCTCGAGCTCCTGCACCCGTGTCACGGCGGTCTGGCAGAGCTTCCAGGCCATGTCCTGATTCGGCAACCACTTGCCGCCATGGATGGTGTCCATGAAATGCCGTTCGACCGAATCGCCCGGCGACAGCGCGACGTTGTAGCCGCCCTGCACCATTCGAGTACAACCGCTCTTGCCCATCAGACCCTTGACTGCCACGGTGACCTTGAGCGAAGGGTTGGCCTTCTTCGCATGCAAGGCAGCGAACAAGCCGGCACCGCCTGAACCGAGTATCAGAACGTCGGTGTCATGCCGTTCCAGTTTCATTGAAATGCCCTCATCAGAAAGCCGACTGCGAAGAAAAACGACACGCCGACTGCTGCTGCCGCCAAGGCCTTCTGGCGTGGGTTCCACGGCAGCAACTCCAGCGCCAGCAGGCGCAGGCCACCGAACAGGTGAACCGCAAGCAGAAAGACCAAGCCGAACTCGGACAGCTTGAAAAACAAGTTGTTGGTCCAGCTCAGCGCGCTATCCAACGCCGCAGGTCCATTCAAGGCCAGCCCCAGTACGTAGAAATGAAACGGCAGAAACAAGGCCAGACCAAGCCCCGAAAGCCGGTGCAGCAGGTAGGCGATCCAGAGCGGATGTCTGCGATGCGGCTTGATCATGAGCCGACCACCGCAAAAACCGCGCGGCCTCCGAACACGAGCAAACCGAGACCGATCGCCAATGTCACGATCTGCAAGGCGATTCCTTTCAGCTTGAACCATTCTTCGGCAATCGCCCGAAAACCGATCGCCGCGTGGATGGAAACCGCAACCACGAAAAGCCCGTAGAACAGCCCCCAGCCGACGCTGCCGCGGGTGCGCGACATGATTTCCGCGGCGGTCAATCCACCCTGGATCGCGTAGATCATCACGGCAAGGTGGCCGAGCACCAGCGGCGCCATGACCATCGCCGTCAGGCGTTGCAACAGGGAAAGGCGAACGCTGCTCATGGTGTCAGAGCTTTCCTGTGAGCGCAGCCATCAGCGTCTTGCGCTTCAGGCCGGCAATCGACGCAGTCGGGTTGAGACCGACCGGGCAGTAGGTCATGCAACTCTGATGCGAATGACAGTTGTGGCAGCCGGCATCGTCAGCCACCGCACGCAGGCGGGCGTCCTGCTGACCGTCACGAACATCGTTGACCAGGGTCCAGGCACGGTTCAATGCAGCCGGACCGAGGTAGTCAGGCTTGGCTTCGACGACGTCGCAAGCCGAATAACAAACCGCGCAGTTGATGCATTCGATGCCGGCATCGGCCAGCCGGCGCTCTTTGGTTTCGGGCGATATGCGCTCGATCGGATCGTCACGCGACTTGGTCGGATGGAACACACCCTCGGCCTTGATCCACTTGGCGAAGAATTCCGACATGTCGCAAGCCAGATCCTTGATCACCGGAAGATTGCGCAGCGGCTCGATGGTCACCACGTTGCTGGAGGCGACCTTCTTGATGTGCGTGCGGCAGGTCCAGCGCGGCTCACCGTTCACCTGCATCGCGCAGGATCCGCACATCCCGACCCGACAAGCGAAGCGATAGCTGAGTGCCGGGGCGGCGTTCTGCTGAATCCATGTGACCGCATCGAGAACGGTCTGGCTCTCCTGGGCGGGTACTTCGTAGTGGACGAATTCACCGCCGCCAGCATCGCCATGCCAGACTCGAACGTCATATGTCGCAAAGTTCGCCACTCATCGGCTCCCGGTACACGCATAGTTTGCATGCTTGGCCGCAATTGGACAACGAAAGTCTCTCTTACGCTAGCAAGTAATTTTTCATCATTTATCAAATTTTTATTTATGAAACCCCGCCGTCTGCCCTTGATGGCAAACCAGACAACCCTCCGATGAGCACCCGCATCCGCACCGTCCACGCACGCCAGATCCTCGACTCGCGCGGCCGCCCCACCGTCGAAGCCGACGTCACGCTTGGCGACGGCAGCTTGGGTCGTGCATCGGTGCCTTCCGGCGCCTCCACCGGCCGGGCCGAGGCGCATGAGCTGCGCGATGGCGATCCGGCATTCCACAACGGCCTGTCCGTGCTGAAGGCGGTCGCCAACGTCAACTGCGAAATTGCCGCTGCGCTGACCGGCCGGGACGCGCTGGACCAGCATGCCGTCGACGCCATCATGGTGGCGCTCGACGGCATGCCTCAGCTTGCGCGCCTCGGCGCGAATGCCGTGCTCGCAGTCTCGATTGCTGTCGCACGCGCCGCAGCGGTTGCCCAGCATCAACCGCTGTTCGAGCGGGTGCGCGAGATGGCCGGCGTGGCCCAGCTCTCGATGCCGGTGCCGATGGTCAATATCCTGAGTGGCGGGCTGCATGCGGGTCGCGGCATGGATGTGCAGGATTTCCTCGCGATGCCGGTGCGTGCAACGTCAATCGCCGAGGCCATCCACATCATGTCTCGGGTGCGCAACGCGGCCACCGAAGAGGCCCGGGCCCGTGGCCTGCCCACACTGCTGGCCGACGAAGGTGGCATCAGCCCCGGCCTGCCAACCGGCCGCGACGCGCTCGACATGATGTTGAGCATCATCGAACGCGCCGGCCTGCAACCGGGCATCGACATCGTCATTGCAATCGATGTCGCGGCTGCTTCGCTGCAACGGTCCGATGGCCGCTATTGGCTGGCGCGCGAAGACCGTCACGCCAGTTCGGCCGAGATGATCGACATGCTTGCCGGCTGGGTTCGCGACTACCCGGTTGTCTCGATCGAGGACGGCCTGGGCGAGGAAGACTGGGGGGCCTGGGCCGAGCTCACCAAAAAGATCGGCGGCGGTGTGCAGCTTGTCGGCGACGACCTGTTCACGACCCACCCCGAGCGCCTGGCGCGCGGCATGCGCGAGCGCGTTGCCAACGGCGTGCTTGTCAAGGCGAATCAGAATGGCACGCTGTCAGGCACGATCGACCTGATCGCGCAGGCCAAGGCGGCAGGCTATGCCACCATCGTTTCGGCGCGTTCGGGCGAGACCGAAGATGCCTTCATGTCCGACCTCGCGGTCGGTTGCGCTGCCGGCCAGATCAAGATCGGTTCGCTGCGCACTTCGAGCACGGTAGCCAAATACAACCAGTTGCTGCGTATCGAGGAGGCTTGCCAGGCGCCGTTTGACGGCCTTTCGGCATTGGCCGGTCGGTGATGAACGAGAAGGACGAGATGGAAGAGAGGGACCAGTCTGCACGCGACGACTTCCTGACCCGTACCGGACTCGCGCCGTTGGGTGCGGCACGAAACTGGATCCCGCTCACCGGGGGCGTCTCGTCCGATATCTGGCGGGTCGAGATCGAGCCGGGCCCAACGCTTTGCGTGAAGCGGGCGCTGGCCCGGTTGAAGGTTGCCGCCGAGTGGAAAGCGCCGGTTTCACGCAATGCCTTCGAATGGGCCTGGATTCGCTTTGCCAGCCAGATCCTGCCCGACGCCGTTCCGCAGCCGCTGGCACACGATCCAGCCGCCGGGCTGTTTGCGATGAGCTTCCTCGATCCGCAATCGCATCCGGTCTGGAAGCAGCAACTGCTGGACGGCAATGTCGACCCGGCAACGGCAGCTGCTGTGGGCCGCACCATGGGTACCCTGCATCAGGCGAGTGCATCGCGCAGCGATCTGGCACGCGACTTCGATACCGGCGACAGCTTCCACGCCTTGCGTCTGGAGCCGTATCTGCTGGCCACCGGCCGTCGCCATCCCGAGTTGGCAGGCAGGCTCACTGCATTGACCGAACAGACCGCAGCCCGCCGCACCGCGCTCGTGCATGGCGACGTCAGCCCGAAAAACATTCTGGTCGGCCCGAACGGGCCTGTGCTGCTCGATGCCGAATGCGCGTGGTACGGCGACCCGGCCTTCGACATTGCGTTTTGCCTGAACCATCTGCTGCTCAAGCGGCTGCCGCGACCTGAATGTGCACAGCAACTGCATGCATCGTTCATGGCCTTGGTCGACGCATATTTCAGCGAGGTTTCGTTCGAGGGCAGGTCGACGCTCGAGCGGCGCGCCGCCGAACTGCTGCCCGCCCTCTTCCTGGCTCGTGTCGATGGCAAATCGCCAGTGGAATACGTCACGCTGGAATCCGATCGACAAAGTGTGCGTGATTTCGCCGTTTCAATGATCAAGCAAGATTCGACGTCGCTTGGAGAGATTGCTGACGCATGGTTCGAACATATGCCACGGCTGCACGCGAATTGAAGATCGAATTCGCCGTGCACAGCGACGGCCGTGCCGCGCAGTGGGCGGCGCAGGCCAGCAGGAAGCCGCGTACAAACGGTAGTCGTGCCGAGCCGGTCCGCACAGAGATGATTTCAACCTGGTCGACGCTCTGTGCAATTCGGCAGAGCGATTGTGAATACACAGCCCGACCCAGGCTTGTTCCTGACCGTCAGCGTACCGCCGTCTGCTTCAACATTCTGACGTGCGATTGACAGACCCAATCCAAGGCCAGACCGGTCATCGCCGAATTGAAGGAACGGCTTGAAGATCTTCTCTTCGTGATCCGGGAGCAGCCCGCCGCAACTGTCTTCAACGTTCAGACAGACGCGGTCACCGACCAATTCGGCCGACAGCTTGATCTCGCTGTGCGGATGGCTGAACTTGAATGCATTGCTCAGCAGATTGGCGAGGGCGGCGAGAATGCGCTCGCGATTCGCCTCGACGCGGAGATGCGAATTCACGTCCGCCACTGTCAAAGTCTGGTTTCGAGCCCCTGATCCGAGATCAGCCGAAGCCTTCGCCTCGTGGATCAGTGACGCCACAAAGAAGATCGCCGAGGTCGCCGTTGCCCTGGGCGCGCGCACCTCTGCCAGCGAGGTATCGATGAGCCCTTGCATGGATGCCAGGCTCCTCTTCAGCACCGACCCCGTCGCACCGACCATGGTCAACCCACCGATTTCCA
>JBDTQC010000240.1:0-5807 GCA_039932405.1 Ideonella sp. | reverse complement strand
TGCGGCGCCGCCGGGCTGCTCGGCAGCATTGCCGACGGTGTCAGCGAAGTTCGCCGCGCGGTGCGCGAAGAGCTGCGCAATGGCGCTCACCACATCAAGGTGATGGCCGGGGGCGGCGTCGCCTCGCCGAGCGATCCGCTCGATGGCACGCAATACTCGATCGACGAGATGACCGCGATCGTCGAGGAGGCACGCGCCGCTCGCACCTATGTGATGGCGCATGCCTACACCCCCGACTCGATCAGCCGAGCGGTGCGCTGCGGGGTGCGCTCGATCGAACACGGCAACCTCCTCGATGCGGCCACGGCCGCACTGATGGCCGAACACGGCACCTACCTGGTGCCGACGCTGGTGACCTACGATGCGCTGCACCGCAATGCCGCGCGGCTGGGCTGGAGCGACGAGATGATTCGCAAGCTCGAACTGGTGCGCAGCCAGGGCATCGAGGCGATCCGCATGGCGCGCGATGCCGGCGTCATGGTCGGATATGGCACCGACCTCCTCGGCGAGATGCACGTCGACCAGTCGCTGGAATTCACCTTGCGGGCGCCAGCGATGTCGCCCACCGAAATCCTGCGCAGCGCGACCGCGGTCAATGCCGAACTGCTGGGTCAGGCCGGCAAGCTGGGGGTGGTCGCACCGGGTGCACTGGCCGACCTCGTGGTGGTCGACGGCGACCCGACTCGGGATCTGACGCTGTTGCAGCAGCAAGGCAAGCACCTGCCGCTGATCATGCGGGGGGGTAAGATCTTCAAGGACCAACTCGGCCAGCTCGCAAGCTGAGATCCTGGCTTCCTTATTGCTTCCGTTACAGCGTTTCTGGAGATCTCATGTCTGCACCTTTCTCACGTCGCGATGCCATGCTGGCCAGTGCCAGCTTGCTGGCCCTCAGCGCATTTCCGCGCGGCGCCCTGGCTCAGGCTGGCGGCTCGTTTCGCATCGGTTCGCTGTGCCCGGTCAGCGGTGCGGGTAGTCCTTACGGCAGCGGCATGCAGAAGGCCATCGAGATCGCAGTGGCTGAGGTCAACGCCGCAGGTGGCGCTGGCGGCAGCAAGCTCGAACTGTTCTCCGAGGACAGCCAGACCAAGCCTGACGCCGCGGTGCTGGCGGCCAAGAAGCTGATCGAGGTCAACAAGGTGCAGGCCATCCTGGGCACCTGGTCGTCGGGCGTCTCACTGGCGGTCATGCCGCTGACCGACGCCGCCGACCTGATCGAGATGAATACCTCCGGTGCGCCGGCGATTTCGACGATCGACAAGAAGGATCTGGTGTGGCGCTTCCAGGCGACCAACGACCGCTTCGGCCAGGCCTTCGCTGTGATCGCCGAGAAGCGCGGCTACAAACGTCCGGCCACGATGGCCTTCAACAACGCCTCGGGAATCGGCAATACCGAAGGCTTCAAGAAGGCATGGGAAAAGAAGGGTGGCAAGGTCGTCGCCAGCGTGGTCTACGAGCCGAACCGCCCGAGCTACCGCACCGAGTTGCAGCAGGTGCTGGCGGCCAAGCCCGACGTCATCGTCACCGGCTCCTACCTGCCCGACTCGACCATCATCCTGCGCGAGTGGTACCAGTCGGGTGAGCAGACCAAGTGGATCTTGCCCGGCTGGGCCGCCAATCCCGATCTGATCAAGGCGCTCGGCAACGAGGTCGTCGAGGGCTTGATCTCGGTCGACAGCGTATCCAATGAAGGCGCTGCGTCGTACAAACACTACGAAGCTGCCTACCAGGCAGCAATGGGCAAGGGTGCTGCGTCCAACGTCTATGCCGCCATGTGCTACGACATGGTGGTCTGTCTGGCGCTCGCGAAAGAGGCTGCCGGTCCTGGCGCCGGCGTCGACAAGATCAACGCGAAGATCCGCGAAGTCGCCAACCCGGACGGCACCAAGGTGTTCTCGTTCGCCGAGGGCAAGAAACTGCTCGGCGAGAAGAAGAAGATCAACTACGAGGGCGCGTCGGGCCGGCTCGACTTCGACTCCTTCGGCGACGTGACGCCCGACTTCGGCGTCTACGTGATCGAGAAGGGCCAACTGGTCCGACGCGACGTCGTTTCCATCTGATCGCCGCTGAGGCCGCGCGCGGACGCAGCGCTGCAGTTCGCCATTTCGTGCGCCTGTCTTGTTCCCGATGAACCTTGTCGACTTTGCCAATCTGCTGATCAACGGCACCGTCGAAGGTTTGTTGATTGCGCTGCCCGCGCTGGCACTGACACTGGTGATGGGCGTGGCGCGCTTTCCGAATGCCGCCACCGGCGACTTCATGACGATTGCCGCCTACGCAGGCATCGGGGCGCAGGTGCTGGGCGGTGGCGCCTTCGCCGGCGCCGCGTTGGGCTCGGTGGCCGCCGGGGCGGCGGTCTCGGTGCTGTCCTATCTGTTGGTGTTTCGCGCGCTGCGTGGGCGCCCGCCAGTAGCCAGCTTGGTGGCGTCGATCGGTGTCGCCTTCTTCACGCGCTCGATGCTGACGCTGTTCACCGGCCACGACCAGCGCACCTACGACGTGCCACTGGTGCGGGCCTGGAACTTCGACGGCGTGCGCGTGCTACCGACCGACGTTGTTGTCGCCGCGGTCGCGGTGGCGGCTGTGGCGCTGCTGTTCGCGTTGCTGCACCTGACGCCGATCGGCCGTCAGATGCGCGCCGTCGCCGACAACCCGGATCTGGCGCGGGCCTGCGGGATCCGCTCGAACCGGGTGCTTGTCACCCTGTGGGCGGTGGTCGGGGTGTTGTGCGCGCTGGGCGGCACGATGTTCGGCGTCAAGGCCGTGGTCAGCCCCGACATGGGTTGGGAGCTGCTGATTCCGGCCTTTGCTGCAATGATCGTCGGTGGTATCGGCAGCCCGATCGGCGCAGTCGTCGGCGGTGTGCTGCTGGGCGTGGCCTCCGAACTATCGGTGCCCTTTGTCGGCCCGTCGTACAAGATTGCGGTGGCCTTTGTGCTGATGCTGCTGGTGCTGCTGTTGCGGCCACGCGGGCTGTTCGGCCAGTCGGTGAGCGTGAGGTGACGCGATGACCGCCTACCTCGTCGCCGTCGGCATCGTCGCGCTGATCTACATGCTGCTGACGATCGGGCTCAACCTGCAATACGGCTACACCGGGCTGATCAATTTCGGTGTCGTCGCCTTCTTTGCCATCGGCGCCTATGCGTCGGCGCTGTTGACGCTGGCCGGCTGGCCGATGTTGCCGGCTTTTGTCGTGGCGATGCTGGTCGCCGGCATCGCGGCCTACCCGATCGGGTTGCTGTCGCTGCGTCTGTCCGACGACTACCTGGCGGTCGTCACGCTGGGTTTCTCCGAGGTCGTGCGGCTGTTCATCCAGCAGGAGCGCTGGCTGACGAACGGCGTGCAGGGCCTGCCGGGCATCCCGCGGTTGTTCGAGTCGCTCGGTGTCGGCGGTCCGTCCGACCTGGCGACGCTGGCGGTGCTGGTGCTGTGCAATGCGGCGGCTGTCGCGGTGATGCTGCACCTGGTGCGCAGCCCGTATGGCCGGCTGATCCAGGCCATCCGTGACGACGAGGTCGCGGTCGAGGCGATCGGCAAGGACCCGCGGCGCTACAAGGTGCAGGTGTTCATGCTCGGCGCCGGGCTCGCCGGGCTGGCCGGTGCCTTCCACGCCCACTTCATCACCTACCTGTCGCCTGACCAGTTCCTGCCGCTCGTCACCTTCTATGTGTGGATCGCGATGATCATCGGGGGGACCGGACGCACCGCGGGCGCGGTTGCGGGCAGCCTGCTCCTGATGCTGTTCCTTGAAGGCTCGCGCTTTGCGCGCGACTGGGTGCCCGGTGTGACCGAGGTGCAGATGTCCAGCGTGCGGCTGGCGCTGGTCGGGCTGGCGCTGATCCTGTTCACGCTGTACCGGCCGCAGGGCCTGATGGGGCGGCGCACATGACGTTGGAGCCCGTGGTCTCCGGAGCCGTCGAGCCCTTGCTCGAGGCCCGCGGCATCGGTCTGCACTTCGGCGAATTCCGCGTGCTCGACGATGTCTCCTTCGTGTTGCCGCCGCGCGGGCTGACCGGCATCGTCGGCACCAACGGCGCCGGCAAGAGCACGCTGTTCGCCGTGGTCAGCGGTCAGCTCGCTGCCGGCAGCGGACAGGTGCGCTTCGACGGCGTCGACATCACCGGACTGCCGCCGTTGCAGCGCGCGCGGCGCGGGCTGGGTCGCACCTTCCAGGTCCCGCGCGAGTTCGCCCACCTGACGGTGCGCGAGAACATCATGGTCGCGGCGCGCCGTGACTATGGCGAGACACTGCGCTCGGTGTTCGTCGGCTGGGGTCGCGTCGGTCGCGAAGAACGCGCCATCGGTGAGCGCGCTGACCACTGGATCGAGTTCCTCAACCTGCAGCGTGTGGCCGGCAATGCCGCCGGCGACCTGTCGGGCGGGCAGAAGAAGCTGCTGGAACTCGGCCGCATGCTGATGCTCGAGCCCAAGTGCATCCTGCTCGACGAACCCTTTGCCGGCGTGAACCCGGTGCTGATCGACGAGATTTCCACACGCATCGCCGAACTCAACGCCGCTCACGGCATCGCCTTCGTGATCATCGAACACCACCTGGAGGCGCTGAAGGCGCTGGCGCGCCGCCTCTACGTGATGGACCAGGGCCGTGTCATCGCTGAGGGCGATCCGACCGAGGTGCTGGAAGATCCACGCGTTCACGAGGCCTACATGGGCGGCGTGGCATGAGCCCGCCGGGCCGCCCCAAGGGCGAATTCCGTAGCGAGCAGCGCGAAGGTACACCTCTGAGCTTGCTCGAGATCGCCGGACTCAGCGGCGGCTACGGTGCCGTCGACATCCTGCACGGTGTCGACCTTCAGGTCGGCGAGCGCGAGATCGTCACGATCGCCGGCACCAACGGCGCCGGCAAGTCGACGCTGGCCAAGGCGGTGGTCGGCCTGCTGCCGCGCGTGGCCGGTCGCATCCAGTTCGATGGCCGCGATCTCGCCGGGTTGCAGGTCGAGGACCGCATCGCCGGCGGGCTGGCCTATGTTCCTCAGGTGGCCAATGTGTTCGGCTCGCTGACGGTGATGGAGAACCTGAAGGTGGTGCCCAATGTGGCTGACGCGGGGTCGCGCATCGCCCAGCAACTCGACGCCTTTCCGGCGCTCAAGCCGCGCCTGCGCCAGCGCGCTGGCACGCTGTCGGGTGGCGAGCGTCAGATGCTGGCCTTTGCGCGAGCATTGCTGACGCGACCACGACTGATCGTGCTCGACGAGCCGACTGCCGCGCTGGCGCCAGCACTGGTGCAGCAGGTCTTCGAACTGGTCGTCGCGTTGCCGGCACAGCAGGTTGCGGTGATGATGGTCGAGCAGCGCGCCCGTCAGGCGCTGGCAATCAGCCACCGGGGCTACATCCTCGATCAGGGTCGCGTCGTACTCGCCGGTGCGGCCAATGAACTGCTTGCCGACGACCGCATGGCCAAGCTCTACCTCGGCGGCGGTCACTGAGTGGCCGCCCTGTATCACTCCTTGCAGTTGTTCGCTTCCCGGTAGAGCGGAGAAAGGCATCAATGGCGATAGCCAGGGTCAGCGGCATCGAGCTGGCGTAGAAGTGCCGGCCACGCCAACCCTCCCCCAACACCCTTGGTCACCACATCCCATTGGTGACTGGCTCCTTTGACAATCGAGTCACCGATGTGCCGGACAGGCGTACCTCCGCCCAATGCCCGTATCTGAATCATGCAACTGGTCTCGAAGAAGTACATCGCCACGAAGGCTTCGGCGATCGATCCGCCGACGGTCAGAAGGCCGTGATTTCGCAGCATGAGGAAGCGCTTGTCTGACAGGTCACGGACCAGTCGTGGCTTCTCGTCC
>JBDTQC010000239.1:0-5817 GCA_039932405.1 Ideonella sp. | reverse complement strand
GCATTGAGCGGCATCGATCTCGAGTTGATGGCCGGCGAGACGGTGGCGCTGGTCGGCCCTTCCGGCGCCGGCAAATCGACGCTGGTCAATCTGCTGCCGCGTTTCATCGACCCGAGCCAGGGCGAAATCCGGCTCGACGGCGAGCCGCTGCCGCAGTGGGACATCGCCGCGCTGCGTCGCCAGTTCGCACTGGTCAGCCAGGATGTGGTGCTGTTCAACGACACGGTGGCGGCCAACGTCGCGCTCGGGGCCGAGGATCACGACGCCGCCGCGGCCAGCGCGGGCGGCGGCGTCGACCGCGAACGGGTGATCCGCGCATTGCAAGGCGCCAACCTGCTCGAGCACGTGAACAGCCTGCCGAACGGCATCGACGCGATGGTCGGCCATAACGGCAATCAGTTGTCGGGCGGCCAGCGGCAGCGCCTGGCCATCGCGCGCGCGATCTACAAGGATGCGCCGGTGCTGATTCTTGACGAGGCCACTTCGGCGCTCGATTCGGAGTCGGAGCGTCTGGTGCAGCAGGCGCTGGAAACCTTGATGCGCGGGCGCACCAGCCTGGTCATCGCGCACCGCCTGTCGACCATCGAGCGCGCCGACCGCATCGTCGCCATGCAGGACGGTCGCATCGTCGAACACGGCAGCCATGCCGAACTGCTGGCGCACGGCGGGCTGTATGCACGCTTGCATGCGCTGCAGTTCGGCGGAGCCAACGCGTCTAATCCCAAAGGAGAATCCCCATGAGTCTGCCAATCAGCCGCTTTCCGGTGCCCACGCTCGACGAGCTGCCCGACGATATCCGCGCCAAATTGATGGAGGTGCAGCAAAAGGCCGGATTCGTTCCGAACGTGTTCCTGACACTGGCGCACCGGCCCGACGAATTTCGTGCCTTCGTGGCTTATCACGACGCGCTGATCCTGCGGCCGTCGGGCCTCAGCAAGGGCGAGAAAGAGATGATCATCGTCGCCACCAGTGGCGCCAACCGCTGCCTGTATTGCGTCGTGGCGCACGGCGCCATCTTGCGCATCTACGAAAAAAACCCGCTGCTGGCCGACCAGATCGCAGTCAATCACCAGAAGGCCGACATCACGCCACGCCAGCGCGCGATGCTGGATTTCGCGATGAAGATCTGCCTTGACTCAGCGTCGGTCGGCGAGGCCGATTTCGAGCGACTGGCCGGGCATGGCCTGAACGCCGAAGACGCCTGGGACATCGGCGCCATCACCGCGCTGTTCGGCTTGTCGAACCGGATGGCTAATTTGACGTCGATGCGTCCGAACGACGAGTTCTATCTGATGGGCCGAACCCCTCGCGAGGCCAAGCCAGCCAAGCCGTGAAACGCAAGCAGTAAAACGCAAGCCGTGAATCGCTGGCCGTGAGCCTGCCTGCGCCGGTTTTTTCCAACCACGGCTTGCGCCGCGCCGGCGGCATCGAGGCCTATCTGGCCACGCTGATTCACGGACTGCATCGACGCGGCATCCGCCCGACTGTGGTGGCCAAACGCTTCGACCACACGATGGCCGAGGCGGGCTGGGTCGATGCGGTGCAGCCCTGGATGTTCGGCGTGCCGGTGAAACTGCGTGACCGCTGGTTCGACTGGCAGCTGCGCCGCCTGAAAACCCGCCATCACTGGTTTCCGCTGATTGCGCTGAACCAGACTGCGGCGGCCGATATCGCGGTCTGCGGCAGCAACCATCCGGCGCATCTGGTGGCGATGCAGCAGAGCAAGCCGCGCTCCAGCGACCGCTGGAAGATCGATCTCGAGCGCCAGCACCTGGAACGGTCGCGCGTGATCATTGCGCATTCGCGCCTGCTGTCCCGGCAAGTGCAGCAGCACTACGGCATTGCGCCCGGCAAGATCGTGGTGGCCTATCCGCCGGTGGATGGCGAGCGTTTTTCACCGGTGACGGCGCAGGTCAGGGCGCAACTTCGGCAACAACTCGACCTGCCTGACGACCGCCCGGTTTTTCTGCTGGTGTCGACCGGGCACGCACGCAAGGGGCTCGACATCGCGATCGCCGCTGTCGCGCGCGCAAGTCGGCCGTGCCTGCTGGTGATGGCCGGACGGCCGCCGGACATCGATGCTCCGAATCTGCGTTTCCTCGGCTACCGCAGCGATATCGAAAACGTCTACCGCGCGGTCGATGCGACCCTGCTGCCATCACGCTATGAACCGTTCGGGCTGGTCGGCGTCGAGTCGGTGCTGTGCGGCACTCCGGTGCTGATCGAGCGCGGAGCCGGTTGCGCCGAGGTGTTGTTGCCACCGGCCGCGCTGCCGTTCGATCTTGGCGACGCAGGCAGCCTGGATGCAGCCGTCGAACTGGCGCTGGATCGCTGGCAACGCGATGCCTTGCGAATTGCCGAGCCGCGCGCCGCGTTGGCCTACGATCCCTCGGTGCAGGCACACCTCGACGTGCTGCTGGATTGGGTCGAACGCCTGCGTGCCGAGCGCGATCAAGCGGCCGGATGAAGCAAGCCAAGCAGCTGCCGCAAGACCTGCTCCGGCAGCAAGCCCTCCAGGCACTCGCTGCGGCTGTCGCGGTGGTCGTCGCAACCGGCGCGGCCGCACGGCACGCAATCGGTGCCGGGACGCGACGGACCCTGCAGCAGGATCACCTTGCCGACCCGCTGCACACGATCGGGTTCAGGGCCGCGCAGCGCCCACGGTTGAGTGGCAGGGTGGCCCTGCGGCCAGGGGCCCCACGCGGTCGGACGGGTCGGGCCGAACAGCGTCACCACCGGCGTTCCGAGCGAAGCAGCCAGGTGGGTCACCGACGTATCAGGCCCGATGTAGGCTCGCGCACCGCTGAGCAGCGTGGCCACCTGCGGCAGCGAAATGCCCTGCGACGCATCGAGCAGCGCCGGAGCCGGCGCCAGGTCGCGCAGCTGCGCGACGATTTCCTGATCGCGCGACGCGCTGGAGCCGGTCAGTACCACCTGGTGTCCGAGTTCGAGCAGGCGCGCGATCAAGGTCCGGAAATGATCGACCGGCCATTGCTTGTAGCGCCACATCGACGGCGCATGAACCACCAGATAGGCGGGCCGCAAGGCCTGCCGCAGAGCGTCAGGCAACCCGGCGGCCACCGGCGGTTGCACCGATACCGAAGGCAGTTCCGACGACGCCAGCCAGGGGTCGATCAACAACAGCTTTTCGAGCACCGTGTGGCGATCTCGATCGGCGACGACGCGGTGCGCGGCGATCCCGCGTTTCCACCAGCCGCCATGGCCGGTACCCGCTTCTGGAGCGACGCTGCTGCGCCGCCCGGCGGCGATCCAGCCATACAGCGCCGCGCGATCGCCCGCCTGCGTGACCAGCGCCAGGTCATGACGCCGCCACAGACGACGCAGCAGGCGCAACTTGGCGCCGAGGCCATCGTCGCGGCGCACCTCGATGCGCTCGTCGATCTCGGCGTTGCCTTGCAGCAATGCCAGCGTGCCGGCAAACCCCAGGATGGCGACATGCACCTGCGGCCAGCGCGTGCGGATCGCGCTGATCAACGGCGTGGTCAGCAACACGTCGCCGAGTTGCTGGGTCGCGATAATCAAGACTCGGCGGGGAGGCTCCAAGGCGGGATGGACACTGAAAGTTGACATGCACATTGTGCTACTGGCCCAGTGCATCACTGAAGCGTGCGTGAGCGTTCGCGACAACCGGCGCTACCTGTCGGCCGCCGGCCGCAAGAAGGTGCTGAATCTGGCCGCATACCTGAACTCGCTCGGGCACCAGGTCAGCATCCTGTCGAATTCGTATGCCAAGGGCAGCTACCCGCAGATGGTCGAGCAGATCGGCGAACGAATGACGGTCTGGCACGCGCCAACCTGGGCTCTGGGCCGCTCGACGCCGTTTCGGCGTGGCCTCGCGGCAGGCTTCAATCTGCGCTGGCTGAGGCGCCACCGATCGCAGATCGATCTCGCGATCATCTACAACTACCACCTCGAATATTCGCTGCCGGCGTTGTGTGCCAGGCGTTGGCTGGCGCTGCCGTTCGTGCTCGACTACGAAGACGGCTTGTACCTGGTGCGGCATTACCAGCGCCCGCTGTACCGCTGGATCGAACGGGCGGTGTACCGCGGCTGTTCAGCCGTGATCGTCGTCAACCCGGGTCTGCGGCAGCGCATGCTGGCCTGCGGGGTCGACAAGCCAACCGCCGTGATCAACGGCTATTTCAACGCAGCCGATGTCGCCGCATTGACTGCGGCACCGGGAACGCAGCGCGAGATCCTGTTCGCCGGCAATTTCTCGCGCGGCTTCGGCTTCGACGAGCTTCAGCGCTATATCCAGCATTGCCCGTCGGGATGGACGATCAACGTCTGCGGCCGCGGCGGGCCGGCTGAAACCGAGGCCCTGCGCCGCCAATGCGACGCCAGCGACCGGGCCACCTTTCTCGGCTTCGTGACGGATCAAGCGCTCGCCGCACTGCAGCAGCGCGCGATGGCGGTGATCGTGCTCAACGACAACCGATCCGAATTCAACCAGACCAATTTTCCGTCCAAGCTGTTCGACCATCTGTCGGCTGGCAAGACCATCGTCTGCACCGCCAATCAGCTGCTGGCCGAATATGCCGGGCTGAGCTGCATGGTGCAGCTGGATTCGATCGAACATGAGTTTGCCCAGCTCGACAGGCGGCTCGCCGATGCGCGCTTCGTGCCCGGCGAAGTGGTCGCGTTGCACAACGACATGCGCACCAGGCTTGTTGCGCTGCTGGAGGCTGCGCGGCGTTCAGGCAACCCGCAGTGAAGGATCGATCAATCCAAGGGGCCGGCCTTCGCCCCACGCAAGCGCCAGCGGCCCTTGCGCAGCGCCCAGTTCAGCCCGCCCGATTGCTCGGGTTCACCCAGTTGCTGATTAGCCCGATCGGCCGGCTGCCCGCGGCGCAGGTAGAAGCGATCGAAGGTCGACTGGGTAATGCCCCATTTGTGCAGAAACTGGCTGCGGCCATCGTTCTTCACGACCTTGCCGGTCGACTTGCACTGGAAGTGGTAGACGAGTGAGTCACCGACGCCGATGAACTGCCGGCAGCCCGCATGCCAGAGCTTCATCGAAAAATCGTTGTCGCTGCTCATGCCCGGGCTCAGCTCGGTGCTGTAACCGCCGAGCTTGAACCACCAATCCCGGTGCACCAGCGTCGGCGGCCAGGTGGCACCCAGCCAATCGGCACGTTTCAGGTTGCCAGCCGCAGCCAGCAGTTCACTTTCGCGAAAACTGTCGACAGAGTCACCATAGTCGCCGACGACGACGCACGGATTGCCGCTGTCGCGCGGCTCGATCATCGTTCCCGACAGCATGAACAGATTGCTGTCCATCAACTCGCGGCGTGCCAGCAGCGCGGTGTCCCAGCCCGGGCAGCAGTACATGTCATCGTTCAGATAGACGATCAATTCGTGTTCAGCCAGCATCGCCGAGCCGTTCACCGCCAGGCAGATGCCGATGTTGGTGGGGCTGAATGTCGCGGCCAACCCCTGCGCGCGAACCCAGTCGGCCGAGCCGTCGCTGCCATCATTGACATGGATGATGATCTGGTGCGGCCAGGCCGAATGGCGGCGAATGCTGCTGACGCACAGCTTCAGGTGGTCGAGGTTGTTCCAGGTAGGAATCAGGATCGAGAACATCGGCAGGCGTTTCAGTTGCCGGGTTCGACAACCGGTGTAGCGGCAGCATCCGGACGCCAGATCGGCCAGCCCAGCAACTCGGCGAGCCTGCAGACGACCCACTCGGCTTCGGCGCCGTTCACACCGGATGCGTCAACCATCAACCCGCGGTGGCAGCGTTCGAGCACATCGTGCTCTGTGACGCCGAGGTCGAACAACATGGTGCGGGCG
>JBDTQC010000238.1:0-5825 GCA_039932405.1 Ideonella sp. | reverse complement strand
CCGACCGCTGGCCCGATCGCCGCTCAATACTGAGCTTGCGGTTCACGGCACAATCGATTCGTTTTCGACAAACCCCGTATTCGCCATGACCAACAACGCTTCTTCCCTCAACCTGGGTTTCATCGGCCTGGGAATCATGGGCGCGCCGATGGCCGGCCATTTGTGCGCGGCCGGACACCAGGTGTTCGTTCAAACCCGCAGCAAGGTGCCAGCGGCGTTGCTGGACGCTGGCGCGAAGGCATGCACCACGGCGCAACAAGTTGCCGAGTCGGCCGACATCATCTTCCTGATGGTGCCCGACACACCGGACGTGAACAAGGTGCTGTTTGCCGAGGATGGTGTTGCGGGAGGTCTGTCGAAAGGCAAGCTGGTCGTCGACATGAGCAGCATTTCGCCGATCGAGACGCAGGCCTTCGCCAAGCGGATCGCCGCGCTCGGTTGCGACTATGTCGATGCACCGGTCAGTGGTGGTGAAGTTGGCGCCAAGGCGGCCAGCCTGACCATCATGGTGGGCGCAAGTGACGCCTCGTTTGCCCGCGTGCAGCCGTTGCTGGCGCTGATGGGCAAGAACATCACGCACGTCGGCGATGTCGGTGCCGGCCAGATCACCAAGGTGGCGAACCAGATCATCGTCGCGCTCAACATCGCTGCCGTCAGCGAGGCACTGGTCTTCGCCAGCAAGGCCGGCGCCGATCCGGCCAAGGTCAGGCAGGCGTTGATGGGCGGCTTCGCGGCCAGCCGCATCCTCGAAGTGCACGGCGAGCGCATGATCAAGCGCACCTTCAATCCGGGCTTTCGCATCGGGCTGCATCAGAAGGATCTGAACCTGGCGTTGCAGGGTGCCCGCGAGCTCGGCATGGCACTCCCGCAAACAGCCAACGCAGCCCAATTGATGCAAGTCTGCGCCGCCAACGGCATGGGCGACCTCGACCACTCGGCGGTCGTTCGCGCCATCGAGCTGATGGCCAACCACGAGATCGGCGGCTGATCGTCGAGTCTCTGGTGAGAGCGCGTCAGATCGGCTTGAACAACTCGTTGAACTGATCGGCAGCGCGGGTGTCGCCGCGCATGATCAGGCGCGACAACTCATACACCCGAGCGCAACTCGCCTGGACCTGCAGCTTCAGGTCAGCCCGCTGTTGCTCGGTGAGGCGTTCCTTCGCATAGCGATCGAGCAACTGGTCGACCAGCCGATTCATCTCGATCGACAAGGTGTCCTTGTCGCGGCCGATCAAGGCGGTATGGTCGGCAACCCGCGTCGGCGTCGCCAGCAACTGCTTGATGTACTGGTGATAGATGCCGCTGAACACCGGCGCATTGCTGATGAAGACACCGTTGTTGCTGTCGAGCATCAGGCTGCGCAAGTCGGCATTGGCAGAGCCGATGAAGATGTCGCGGTCGAACACCATGACTTTCGAGTGCAGCGACAGCAACGCGCCCGACGTCGGCTGGTATTCGAAATAGCGCAGACTCGCCGCGTCGGCAAGCTTCGGAGTTTCACGCAGATGATCGGCCAGCGCTTTCAGCTGCCAAGTGGCCAGCAGATTGACGATATTCAGATCGGTTGTGGCCAGCGAATTGGTCACCAAGGTCAACGTGACACCTGGGCAGGGTCGTGAGCCGTCGAGCATCGCCGCCACGTCGCGCAGCAGATTGGCCGGCATGAACAGATAGGCGTTGTGGAAGACGATTTCGCGCGGGGCCGGGTTGCTTGCGCTGCAAACCGATTGCATGGCTGCACGCCAGGTTGCCTGGATGTGTTTGCTCGACGCGGCCTCCTGATCCTGGCGCGCCCCGTAGACACGGCGCCCGTCCGCGACAGGCAGGTTCTCCAGATAGTGGATGCTCGCGCCCGCGTCGATCATCAGCGGCGGTGGTGCGGCGACGGGGCGGTATTCGGTGACGTAGCGCTGCAGATGGAGGCGATGTTCAGCAGCCACCTTGTCAAGACGCGCCGGCAACGCGACAAAGCGGCGGTCCAATTCGCGGTCGACGCAGGCCTGGTCGCTGCCTTTCTGGCAGGCATCCTGCGCGGCAGTCACAGCATCGAAATTTTCGAGCAGATCATTCGGTGCATGCTGGCGCACCTCGGCGAGCGGCGCGACCATGCTGCGAAGATCCCACAAACGGTCGAAACTGGACGCCAGCCGGGCATCCGGGCCCGCCAGCTGCAGCCTCACGTCGGTATCCATGAACGTATACCTGGACGACATCGGACTCGCATTCATGTGGTACGGGTCCTCGACGTTGCGCCCGCCAACCACCAGCGTGCTGCGGTCGGCCAGCAAAAACTTGTGATGCAGGAATTCGGTCAGGTAGTCCCAGTCCTTTTGCGCCTGCGGGGCCTTCTTGCGCGTCACCGGCAGGTAGCTGTTGATCGCATCGAAGACCGGATTGACTTCTTCGGCAAACGCCAGCCGCACCACCGCGAGCTTGAACCGTGCCGTCAGCGCATCGATACCGCCGAAATAGCGGGCCCGGAAATAAAGCTTGCCGAGCTCCTTCATCTGCGCCGTTCGCGCCGGGTCAGCACCTTGTGCACTGGCGCTCAACGCCTGCGTATCGATCCCCTGCCCACGCGCCACCGCATAGGCCATCAACTGCGCATTCTTGCCATACAGACCCGACAGGAAAATTCCCGACCCGGCATAGCCCCGATCGAGCGCTGGCGTGGCCATCGCCGCATCGAACTGGGCATCGATCCGGGCAATCTTCTGCTGGTCGCAGGGCTTCGTCGCGGCACCAGCGTCTGCGCAGCTCAAGGTCAGGAACGCCGCATCCTTCAGGATTTCAACGGTCGGGCGGTTGTAGAAGCGCACCTCGATGCGGCCCTGTCCCTGCTGCTCCAGCCAGCTGAAGCGATCAAGGTCTTTGTAGCCGGTGAAATAGTCGACCAGCAAGCGCACCTTGACGCCGCGTCTGGCCGCGTCGATCAGCGCCTGGCTGAGCCGCGATGATGAATAGTCGTCCGAAAAGATGTAGTACGCCAGATCCAGGCTTTGCCGGGCGTCCTCGACCACGCGCAGCTTGCTCGCAAAGGCTGCATCGTTGTCGGTCACGACCCGGCCATCGGAAAACTGCAGTGGCCCCGCACTGGCCTGCTCTTGCAGCACCTGGGCGAGCGGGGGCTGTCGCATCAACGAAGGGGCTGCACAGCCACCCATCAACAGGCTGGCAACGGTGCACAGGACGATTCGGCGCATGGTCATGAGACAGGCCTCCGCTGTTGATCGATCCGCCAGAGAGGATGCCCCGCCAGCGCCCACACCGTTCAGCTTAACCCAACTGATCGACGCAAAATGTCGATTTGTGGGGGTCCGCTCGAAGCTCGGGCACCGCGAATTCAAAGCTGGGAGCGGCTGAACATTCGAACCGGTCGCTGGCGTGGTTGGCGATATGGGTGCAAACTGGCCGAATGAGCGACGGACCACTTCGTCTTCACGTCCCCGAGCCGACCGGTCGCCCGGGGCATCCCACCAATTTTTCGTACCTGCACGTGGCCGACGCCGGTCAGGTGCGGCGCCCGCCGGTCGACACTTCGCCGATCGACACCAGCGATCTGGCTCATACCTTGATCCGGGTGCTCGACGACGTTGGCACTGCGGTCGGACCCTGGGTTCCGCAGATCTCGACCGATCGGCTGCGCCAGGGGCTGCGCGCGATGATGAAGACGCGCGCCTTCGATGCCCGCATGTTGATCGCCCAGCGACAGAAGAAGATCTCGTTCTACATGCAGTGCCTGGGCGAAGAGGCGATCGCAGTGGCCCATGCGCTGGCGCTGAGCCCCGGCGACATGTGTTTTCCAACCTACCGCCAACAGGGTTTGCTGCTGGTGCGCGACGACATCGACATGGTCGAGCTGATGTGTCAGCTGCTCAGCAACGAGCGCGACCCTCTGAAGGGCCGGCAGTTGCCGGTCATGTACTCGTACAAGCGAGCCGGCTTCTTCTCGATTTCAGGCAATCTGGCCACGCAATATATTCAGGCCGTCGGGTGGGCCATGGCCTCGGCGATCAAGGGTGATACCCGGATCGCTTCGGCGTGGATCGGCGATGGCTCGACGGCCGAGTCCGACTTCCATACCGCGCTGACGTTTGCCCATGTCTACCGTGCTCCGGTGATCCTGAATGTGGTCAACAACCAGTGGGCGATCTCGACCTTCCAGGCGATCGCCGGTGGTGAGTCGACCACCTTCGCCGCGCGCGGCGTCGGCGCGGGAATCGCGTCGCTGCGGGTCGACGGCAACGACTTTCTGGCCGTGCACGCAGCCTCTCAATGGGCTGCCGAGCGTGCTCGGCGCAACCTGGGGCCGACCCTGATCGAGTGGGTGACCTACCGCGCCGGCGCGCATTCGACTTCCGATGATCCGTCGCGTTACCGGCCCAGCGACGACTACAAGCACTTCCCGCTCGGCGATCCGATTGACCGACTGAAGCGCCACCTGATCGCGCTGGGCGTGTGGTCAGACGATGAACACTCGGCCACGCAACAAGAGCTTGACGCGCAGGTCGCTGCGGCCCTGAAGCAGGCCTTGCAATCGGGCTCGCTGAACGACGGCCACATACCGCCGCTGGCGACCATGTTCGAGGACGTCTACAAGGACATGCCGCCCCATTTGCACGATCAGATGCGCCAGGCTGCACGGCGGGTCTGAGATGCCGCGCATGACCATGATCCAGGCACTGCGCTCCGCGATGGAGGTGATGCTCGAGCGCGACGACAACGTCGTCGTGTATGGCCAGGATGTCGGCTATTTCGGCGGCGTCTTCCGGTGCACCGAAGGTCTGCAGAAGAAGTTCGGCACATCGCGCGTGTTCGACGCACCGATTTCCGAAGGCGGCATCGTCGGCTCTGCCATCGGAATGGCGGCGTACGGATTGCGGCCGGTGGTCGAGGTGCAGTTTGCCGACTATTTCTACCCGGCTTCCGATCAGATCGTCTCTGAGGCAGCGCGGCTGCGTTACCGGTCGAGTGGCGATTTCACCGCGCCGATCACGATTCGAATGCCGTGCGGCGGCGGCATCTATGGTGGACAGACTCACAGCCAGAGCCCGGAGGCGCTGTTCACTCACGTCTGCGGCCTGCGCACGTTGATGCCGAGCAATCCCTATGACGCCAAGGGCCTGCTGATTTCGGCGATCGAAAATGACGACCCGGTGATTTTTCTCGAACCAAAACGCCTGTACAACGGGCCTTTCGACGGCCACCACGACAAGCCGGTCGTACCCTGGTCGTCGCACGCATTGAGCGAGGTTCCGGAGGGCCACTACACCGTTGCGCTCGAATCGGCATCCGTGTTCAGGGCCGGCGCCGATCTGACGGTGTTGACCTACGGCACGATGGTCTTCGTCAGCGAGGCGGCCGCCAACGAAACCGGAATCGATGCCGAGATCATCGACCTGCGCAGCCTGTGGCCGCTCGACTTGGCGACCATCGTCGCCTCGGTGGGCAAGACCGGCCGCTGCGTGGTGGTGCACGAAGCAACACGCACCAGCGGCTTCGGCGCAGAGCTCGTCGCGCTGGTGCAGGAGCATTGTTTCTACCAGCTCGAAGCACCGATCGAACGCGTGACCGGCTGGGATACGCCTTATCCGCACGCGCTCGAATGGGCCTACTTCCCCGGCCCGGATCGTGTCGCCGCGGCGATGCGTAGGGTGATGGAACCATGAGCCCGCGGCCGCGATGAGCGCTCCGCCCGATCGCCCGCAGGAAGCTCTCGCGTCCGTCTCCGAGAGATTCGCGAAGCGCAGGGGGTATCAATGACCAAACATGTCATCAAGATGCCCGACCTGGGCGAAGGCATCGCCGAGGTCGAACTCGTCGCC
>JBDTQC010000237.1:0-5828 GCA_039932405.1 Ideonella sp. | reverse complement strand
GGCAGCCATCACAAGTCTCCAGTGCGCGGTGGGAAGTCATTGTTGCCGATCACCCGTCATCGGTCGAGTGTCTGCGAGCGGCGGCGCGCCGAAGCATTGCTGGTGTGGTGCGAACGGTAAAGGTTTGTCAAGGCGCGGAATGGCCGATGCACGCCGCCGCCGATTGCCTCTTGCGCAACCGCTGGACAAGTCTAGGGTGGCAATGCAAAAGTCACGCGGTCATGCGCGTCGGCACCTCCGCGAACATCCACATCGGCCGTGTAGCTGCCGGGCGGCCATCCCGCGGTGGCCAATCCATCCCTCCCCTCATGCAGACCAATCAGGAAGGATGCCTTGCAGTCACCGGCACCCGCCGGGGATTGCAAACTGACGCGCTGTTTGACAGGCCCCGCGCCGAGTCCGAACGCGGCAATGCCGTTCTCGAGCTTGGGTGTACGCAACGTCACCTCCACGTCGATGGTGAGGGGTGTATCCGACGACGGGTAGGCGATCGCGATGTCTGCCATCACGAAGTCGTCCAGCCCCCGTCGCAGCCCGCCCGCGTGTCTTGCCTCGACATATTGGTGTTCATGCAGTGCAAGCAGGTCTTCAACTTCGTCGCACATGACGGGCGACGGCCCTTCCTCGTTGAAGCTCAACTTCGACGCAAGTACATCGAACAAGATCGTCGCATCGGCACTTCTGGGAATGGCTTGATGTCTGAAAGTGAGGCTCTTGATTTCCGTTTTACCCACGCAAGCGAAACGAGCACCATGGCGGCACAGCCAAGACTGGGATCCGGGGAGAAGCAACGCGGCGACCAGTGCAGCAAGCGCGATGAAAACACCAACCCATCCAATCAGTCTGGCTTCGGAACTGGTCATGCTGATCTCCGCGCCGTCAATACGTCCACGCGTTCGGCGCCGTCCCTAAAATAGTCCAGATCTGCAAACGTATCAACTCATCCGAGACGAAATCGGCAGTGCCATGGCGCGGGCGCATGCACCACTGCGTCGAACCAGTTGGCAAGATCAAGTCGGAGCGCAGCAAATCACGAAAAAATCGAGGAGTTTGGCGTCATCACCGGCCAGTTGCGCTGTGGTCGGGCCAACTGTCTTTGGGCTGATGTGCCCGATGCTGGGTCGACAACAACAGTGCGGCAAATGGATGGCGTAACGGTCAAGAAATACCTGCCGTGGGTCGTTGCAATCGCGCTGTTCATGGAGCAGCTCGACTCGACGATCGTCAACACAGCCATTCCGTCGATCGCCGCCAGCCTTCAGGTCACCCCACTGAGCCTCAAGGCGATCGTTGCCAGCTACGTCCTGAGCCTGGCAGTCGGCATCCCGATCAGCGGCTGGATGGCCGATCGCTTCGGCACCCGGCGCGTGTTCGCCTGGGCGGTGGCGATATTTACTGCCTCGTCGATCATGTGCGGTCTCTCGATCAACGTTCCGATGCTGGTGGCCGCGCGGATCATTCAGGGCCTGGGGGCCGCGATGATGATGCCGGTCGGGCGCCTGACGGTCATCCGGACCTTTCCGAAATCAGAACTGCTGGTGGCGATGAACTTCGTGATCATTCCGGCGCTCATCGGACCGCTGCTGGGGCCGACGGTCGGCGGTTTGATTGTCCATTGGCTGTCCTGGCGCGACATCTTCTTCGTCAACGTCCCGGTCGGACTGGCTGCGCAGTGGATGATCCACCGATACATGCCCGACTACCGCGGGGCCGAACCGCGGCCGCTCGACGTCATCGGACTGGTACTGTTCGGAACTGGCACCGCGTTGCTGTCATGGCTGCTGGAGATCTTCGGCGAGCACCAACTCGACATGCTGTCGATAGTGATTCTCTTCCTGATCTCGGTGATTCTGCTGCTGGCCTACGTCCTGCACGCCGAGCGTACCGAGCATCCGCTGCTGCGGCTGGCCCTGTTCAAGGTGCGCACTTTCCGCGTCTCGGTGGTCGGAGGCTTCGTGACCCGAATCGGGCTCGGCGGCATGCCGTTCCTGCTGCCGTTGCTCTACCAGCTCGGGATGGGACTGCCGGTCTGGGAGTCGGGCCTGCTGATGATGCCAGCGGCGGCCGCGGCGATGGTCATGAAGCTGGTCGCCGCGCGCATCCTGGCACGCTTTGGATACCGCAAGGTGCTGGTGGTCAACACCGTGATGATCGGCACCACCATGATGCTGTTCTCGACGGTCGTCCCCCGGACCTCGCTGATCTTCATCGTGCTGCTCAGCCTGTCACAGGGATTCTTCAACTCGCTCCAGTTCACGAGCATGAATTCGATGGCCTACGCCGATATCGAGCAGCAGGACAGCAGCATGGCCAGCACGATCGCCAGTTCGATGCAGCAGTTGTCGATGAGTTTCGGCCTGGCCTGCGGATCGCTGGTTACCGCCTGGTATCTGGGTGACCTGCCCCAAACCAATCAATTGGCAGTCACGGGCGCGTTGCACTACGCGTTCCTCACGCTCGGGGCGTTGACGATGCTCTCGTCGCTGACGTTCTGGGGCCTGCGCCCGGAAGATGGCAGCGCGGTCAGCAAAGCGGCAGCGCCGCTGAGCGTTGCTCCCTAGCGCAACCGTAAACGATATCGCCGATGGCTTGCTTCACAGCCTTCGGGTCGCCCGGCTGCGAACGCAGGCGATGTAGCGCTCGCCGTCGGGAGGAAGTCCGCTGCGTTGTGATTCCCAGATCATTTCGCCAAGGCATTCCATCACCTCGTGCTGGGCATCGTGCGCCGAGCCGCGCCGTGCGCACAACAAATCGTAGGCCTGCTTGATGCCACGCGGCTGATCGATTGCGATCTGTTCGCTGATGCTCAGGTGCATCGACAGGTGCAGGAACGGATTGGTTCGCCCGGCTTCGACGTCGTATACGGCTGCCAACGCGGCCTGCAAATCGGTCAGGTCGGCGTGGTATTCGGGATGTTCGATGACCCAGTCGGCGGCCATCGCCTCCAGCGGCGTCAGCACTTCGCCATGCTTGTGTTTGTGCCAGCTTGCGCAGAAAAATGTCCTTACATCGTGCTGTGAAGGTGTGAACATGCTTGATAGTCTTTTGTGCCCGAGGCGTCAACGGCCCACTGGCAATCCGGCGGTCATCGCGTCGCACAGCGTCTGGACGTTGTGCCGAAACATCTTCATAAAAGTGTCCGCCGGGCCGCCCGAGGGCGACAAGGCATCGGCGTACAGCCGCTCAGTCACCACCTTGACGCCGGCTTCCTTGGCGATTCGGTCGAGCAATCGGGGGTCGCCGCGGATTTCCATCAGCAATGCACCGGCCTTTTGAACGCGCAATTGACGAACGATCGTGGCCACGCTTTCTGCCGACGGCTCACTCTCGGTCGACCAGCCGCGCGGGGCGATGAATGAAACGCCGTAGGCATCGGCGAAATAGCCGAAGGCGTCATGGTCGGTGACCACACGCCTTCTGTCCTTCGGGATTTTTGCGATGCGAGCGCGCGTGTCGTCGTCCAGGGCCTTGAGGCGGGCCTTGTAAGCCGCGGCGCGGGCATTGATTTCAGCGGCATTTGCAGGCATTCGGTTCGCCAGCGCGGCCCGGATATTTTCAACATACACCTGCACATTGGACAGATCCTGCCAGGCGTGCGGGTCGGCACCGCCGCCGGATTGGCGCGCCTTGATTCCAGTGCTGGCGGTCAGCATGTCCCCCTGATAGCCGGCAGCCTTGACCAGCCTGTCCATCCAGCCCTCGTAGCGCAGACCATTGATGATCACCAGTTGCGCATGGGCAAGTGCGCGCGCATCGGCCGGCGTGGGCGTGAACTGGTGGGCATCGGCGCCAGCCGGAACCAGACTGCGAACCTCGACATGACTGCCACCGACTTCGCTGGCAAGATCGGCCAGGATGGAAAAACTCGCAACCACGCGAAGAACTGGCGTGTCAGCTGCGCAGGCGGCTCCGAGTCGCAGCGTCAGCAGCAGCACCGCTGCGATCCGAAGCATCGTCAGGAGGCGTGGCACGGCGATCACAGCTCGCGGTGGGCACGCCGGCCACGGATGCGCGCCAACAGGCTGTCACGCCGGCCGACCAGCAATGACAGCAGATAGATGCCGCCTGCCAACAGAACGATGGCCGGGCCGGAAGGCCACTGCGCGTGGTACGACAGCAGCAGTCCGCCCCAGGCGCTGATCACCGCAATCAGCACCGCCACTGCCGCCAGACTCCAGATCTCGGTCGCCCAGAAGCGCGCTGCGGTTGCCGGCAGCATCATCAGCCCCACCGCCATCAAGGTGCCCAGAGCCTGGAAGCCACTCACCAGATTCAGTACCAGCAACACCAGAAACAGACCGTGCACCCAACTTCCAGCGCCGCCGAGCGAGCGCAAAAACCCGGGATCGAAGCACTCGACGACCAGCGGCCGGTAGATCACCGCCAGCACCAGCAGGCTGAGGCTGCTGATCCCGGCGATCAGCAGCAGCGATTCGTCGTCGACTGCCAGCACACTGCCGAACAGTACGTGCATCAGGTCGACACTGTTGCCGTGGACCGAGATGATCATTACACCCGCCGCCAGTGCCATCAGGTAGAAGGCGGCAAAGGTGGCGTCCTCGCGTTGCGGCGTCAAGCGTGAAACGAGCCCGGCCAGTCCGGCGACGAGCATGGCCGCAATGAAGCCACCGATGCTCATGGCCCAGAGCGAATAGCCGAAGGCCAGAAAGGCCAGCGCTGCACCAGGTAACAAGGCATGCGCAATCGCATCGCCGACCAGGCTCATGCGACGCAGCACCAGCAGGGTACCGACCGGGCCGCAGCTCAGCGCGAGCGCCAAGGTCGCGACCAGTGCCCGGCGCATGAAGCCGAATTCGACAAACGGCTGGATCAGCAGTGTCGTCAGCGTCATCGGATGGCGGGAACGTCCACCTCGTGCCGGTGCGTGTGAGCGGCGCTCGCGTCACGGTGGCACCAGGCGGCGGCATCGTCCCAGCGCTCGGCCATTTCGCGAGCGCGCAGCAGATTGCCTTCCGACAGCACCTCGCTGCTGGGTCCGAAGGCGATCGCTTCGCGCGCCAGCAACAAGGTTTGAGGAAAATGTTTCCTGACCTGATCGAGGTCATGCAGCACCGCCAATACCGTGCGGCCTTCCGCGTGCCAGCGGTGCACCAGCTCCAGCAGATCAGCCGTGGTCCGGGTATCGATGGCATTGAAGGGTTCATCGAGCAGGATCAAGGGGGCATCCTGCAGCAGCACGCGGGCGAACAGCACGCGCTGGAACTGGCCAACCGACAGCTCACCGACGAGTCGTTGCTCCAGGCCGCTCAGCCCGAC
Organism: Ideonella sp.; assembly: GCA_039932405.1. Classification (GTDB taxonomy): domain Bacteria; phylum Pseudomonadota; class Gammaproteobacteria; order Burkholderiales; family Burkholderiaceae_C; genus Ideonella_A. The sequence continues at coordinate 551 of JBDTQC010000237.1, read as the reverse complement.
CTGCTGCAGTGCCGCCGCAGCACGCTTGCGGACCGATGCGGTCGCGCCACCAAACAAACCGATTGACGGCCAGGCGCCCAGCATCACGACATCGCTGACTCGCAATGGGAAACTTCGATCGATCTGATTCTGTTGCGGCAGATAGGCCACGCCGGCACGGCCGGAAACCGCCAGGTCGACCCGGCCGGTGGTCGGCAAGACGCGACCGACCAGCGCATCGAGCAACGAGCTCTTGCCCGCGCCGTTCGGGCCCACGATCGCCGTCAGGCTGCCGGTCTGGAAACAACAGCTCAGGTGGTGGACGGCAGGATGCTGGCGGTAGCTGATGGTCAAGTTGTCGACGTCGACAGCGGCCGGAGGCAACGTCGGCTCGGGCCAGGCAGTCGTCGGCAAAATCGATGCAACAGCTGAACTTGGTGGCGACATGTTCAGACTCCGCTCGACGTCATTGCCCACGCAACCGCCAGCCACAGGATGGCGATCAGCGCGAGCGCGGCCGCCACCCGACGTGTAGCCGACGCCATCAGCATGCTGTTGTGTCTCACGTCAGA
>JBDTQC010000236.1:0-5834 GCA_039932405.1 Ideonella sp. | reverse complement strand
GATGGCAGCGCGGCGCGGTCGGGCGGCGCGGCCTGCGCCGGCCCAACTGCCGGCCACAGTGCCAAACCGCCTGCCAGGCTCCACGCTTGCGCATGCCCGAGACGACGCAGCGCCACCGCGGCCTTGGCGCTGCGTTGGCCGCTGCGGCAGAAAAAGACGACTGGCGAGTCGGCCGGCAGGGCGAGCCACCCGTCGAGTGCCTGAGACAGCTCCGACAGCGGCACCTGCTGCCGCTGGGACGCCGGCAACCGGGGCAGTCCGACGAGTTCTCCGCCCAGCACCGCCTCGAACGGCTCCCGCACGTCGACCAGCCGCGTAGCGGGGCAGGCCAGCAGCAGCGCGTGCAGAGCGGCCGGTGACACTTCACAGGTTGATGCATCGGTGACGGCGCCTGTCTGCAAATCGCCATTGATCGGGGTCGTTTCGAGGTCTGCGGCGGTTTGCAACGTAAGCGGCGCAGCATGCAGCCCATCCACTGCGGCGCCGTGCCCGTGGCGGCGCAGCGATTCGGCGCAGCTGCGGATCCGCTCACAGGCCTGCTCGATGAAACCCGCATCACTCATCGGGCTGAACGACAGGCGGATTGCCGATACGGCCTGCCACGCCGGCAGGCCCATCGCATCGAGCACATGGCTGGGCTCGGCCCGGGCCGCGCTGCAAGCCGACCCGCCGCTGACGCGGATGCCGGCTGCGTCGAACAGGTCGAGCAACTGTGTGGAGCCGTAGCCGGGCACCGAGAAATTAAGCGTGGTCGGCAGACTGACCTGCGCCGGGGCATTGAAGACCAGACCCGGAAAAACATCCTGCAAGGCTGCCGACAGGCGTTCGCGCCACGCGCCGAGCGTGTCGCGATCGGCAAACAGGCGTCCCTCCTCGATCGCTGCGACCACCGCACCGAACGCGGCAATGCCCGGCATGTTTTCGGTGCCCGACCGCAGCGCGCCCTCCTGGCCGCCACCCGCCAGCAGCGGCGTCAGCGGTGCGCCAGCGCGCACATACAACACCCCGATGCCTTTGGGCGCGCCGGCCTTGTGGCCTGAAAACGGCGCGTAGTCGATGCGGGTGTCGGCCAGCCGCAGCGCCAGCTTGCCCAGCGCCTGCACGCTGTCGACCATCCACAAGGCCGGGCTGCCCGCCAACGCCTCGGCAATGCCGTCCAGGTCGCTGATGACACCGGTCTCGTTGTTGGCCGCCATCGTGCACACCAGCCCGGCGCGCGGCGCGTGGGCTCGCAGCCAGTTCAGGTCGTGCCGGCCATCGCGACCGACGGGAATCGCCAGCACCTGCAGGCGCAGGCCCAGCAGCGCATTCCAGTGGCGCAGCGCCTCGGGTACAGCCTTGTGCTCGGTCGCGCCGTAAAGCAGCAGGGTCGGCGCCGGTCCGGCGTCGGCGTCGGCATCGCGTGCGCGCAAGCTGGCCAAGGCCGACAGCACGGCCGTCTGGATGCCTTCGGTGGCGCCGCTGGTGAACAACAGCTGCCCGCCGCCGGCACCGAGCACTCGGCGCGTGCTGGCCCGCACGCCGTCCAGCAACGCGCGCGCCCTCAAGCCGCTGGTGTGGCTGCTGCTCGGGTTGCCGAAACCGTCGGCCATCGCCGCCAGCGCAGCGGCCCGGGCCTGCGGCAGCACCGCGGTGGTGGCATTGGCATCCAGGTAGATTTCCATGAAAGGCTCCGGCAGATGGAGAAGGGCGTGCACGTCGGTACGGTGACAGCGCTCAGCCGCCCCATTGTGCTCACACCAACGGGGAATCGGCATTTCAATTCCGACCGTTGAAGGTAATAATTCAGCATCAAATTCCGCCAATCCGCATCAAAGTGAAACTGGATTCCATCGACATCAAGATTCTGGATATCCTGCAGCACGACGCCGAGCAGCAGGTGGCGCAGATCGCACAGCAGGTCGGCCTCTCGACCACCCCGTGCTGGCGGCGCATCCAGCGCCTCAAGGAATCCGGCGTCATCAGCCGCCAGGTGGTGCTGGTCGATCCGCGCCTGGTCAACGTCGGCGTCACGGTGTTCGTCTCGGTGCGCACCAGCACCCACACCCAGGCCTGGTTCGAGCGCTTCCGCGCCACCGTCCAGGCGATCCCCGAAGTGGTCGAGTTCTACCGGATGAGCGGCGATGTCGATTACCTGCTGCGCGTGGTCGTGCCCGACATCGCCGCCTACGACGCCGTCTACAAACGCTTGACCGCCGGCACCCAGCTGCAAGACGTCAGCTCGAGCTTCGCCATGGAGGAACTGAAGCTGACGACCGCGCTGCCGCTGGGGTATGTGAAGTGAGGGCTTCGATGGCGGCGATGCCGGAGGGTTTGTCGCGAACGCGCGGCACTGGGCCGCAGTCCGGTCGCAATAGTCACGCGCCAGGACCGATACATTAATGACAGGGCCGGAATGAGCGGCCAGCCATCATGCGCGAGACGATATCCAGACCAGCCGACGACACGGATCCGAAGACTGGTCCGGCGCGTGCGTGGGCGCATCGCCTTGCGTCATGGCTTGGCCAGTGGCGGCCTTACGCCGCCGACGATCCCGATGCAGGGTCATTCCGAGCGCGACAGTTGCAGGCCCTGATGCACCTGACGCCACTGGCAATGGCTGTCAACGTCGCCAATGCCGGTGTGATTTGCCTGGTGACCTGGTCACAGGTGTCGCACACGTTCCTGCTGGGTTGGTCGGCGGCAATTTGTGGGCTCGCCGCGCTCGGTTTGCGTGGTTGGCTGCACGGCCGTGGGCGCTCGCGGCGCACCGCATCCATGCGCGGGATGCGCCGTGCAGTCGTACAGGCAAGTGCGCTGTCCGCCTTGTGGGCTGTATTGCCGCTGAGCCTGTTGGCGAAAGTGGACACCGGCGCGCAGTTCATCGTTGGCATGGTCGTGACCGGCATGGTGTGTGCTGGTGGCTTTGCGCTGAGCACGGTGCCAGCAGCCGCCACGGCCTGGGTCGTGATGCTGGGCACGGGCAGCGTCCTGGCGCTGTGGAGATCCGGCATGAGCGTCGCTGGCGGAGCCGCGTTGATGCTCGGCCTGTACTGCTGCATCGTCATCTTCAGCGCCTGGTCGTGGGCGCGCAGCTTCGGCGCACGCCTGGTGGCCGAGGCGCGCGCCGACCGCCAAAACGAGGTCATCGGTCTGCTGCTGCGAGACTTCGAGGACCATGCCAGCGATTTGCTGTGGGAACTCGATGCGCGCGGTCGCTTTCGCCATGTCTCGCAGCGCCTGGCCAGCACCTTGGGCGTGACGTCTGGCGTGCTGCGCGGCTTGAGCGCCACCCGGCTGCTGAGCCGTGCAATTGCCAACGCCGGCGAAGACGGTGTGGCGCGCTGGGCGGCGCTGCAGCAGCTGATGGCGCGCGGCACCGCCGTGCGCGAACACCTCGTGGCCTTTGCCGGTGTTGACGGACTCAGCTGGTGGTCGATCAGCACACATCCGCTGCTCGACGCCAAAGGCTGCACCGAGGGCTGGCGAGGGGTAGCGGCCAATGTGACCGACAAGCACCAGGCGCACCTGCGCCTGACCTGGCTCGCCCACAACGATGCGCTGACCGGCCTCGTCAACCGGACCCAGTTCCGCGAGCTCCTGCAGACCCTGCTGGCCGGCGCGCCGGTGCAGCCTTTGGCCGTGGCGTTGATCGATCTCGACGACTTCAAGCAGGTCAATGACAGCCTCGGCCACGCCGCCGGCGACGAACTGCTGCGCTTGGTCGGCGAGCGGCTGCTCTCGGTGGCGCGGCGCAGCGATACGGTGGCTCGTCTGGGTGGTGACGAGTTCGCCATCCTGGTGCGTGGTGCCGCATCGCCGGCCGAGTTGTCGGCTCTGTGCGGACGACTGCTCGATGCCCTTGCTGCGCCGTGCGAGGTGTTCGACCTCGCGATCGCGACGCGTGCCAGCATCGGCATCGCGGTCACGTCTGCGGACGGCAGCGGCGTCGACTCGGTGATGAACCATGCCGACGTCGCGCTCTACGAAGCCAAGCATTCTGGCGGCCAACGCTGGTGCTTTTTTGAACCGGCGATGGCCGATGCCGGTCGCCGCCGCAATGCGCTCGCCGCTTCCCTGCGGCATGCCGTCGAGCGTGGCGAGTTCAGCCTGGTCTACCAGCCTCAGGTAAGCAGTGGCGATGGGCGGGTCTGTGGATTCGAGGCCTTGTTGCGGTGGCAACACGACGAGCACGGCCAGGTCTCACCAACCGAGTTCATACCCATTGCCGAGGCTGCCGGCCTGATGCCGGAAATCGGCGCCTGGGTGCTGGCCGAGGCCTGCCGGCAGGCTGCGCTTTGGCCGAGCGGATTGACAGTGTCGATCAACGTTTCAGCGGCGCAACTCGAAGGCAAGCAAAGTTTCATCGAATGCGTGGAAGAAGCGGCACACGGGCTGCGGCCCGAAACGGTGGAGCTAGAAATCACCGAGTCCGCGCTCGTCGACGACGTCGACGGCGCGGTGACCACACTGCGCGCCCTGCGCGCCAAGGGTTTCCGGGTCGCGCTTGACGACTTCGGCACAGGCTACTCGGCGCTGGGCTACCTGAGACAACTCCCCTTCAACACCCTGAAGATCGATCGCAGCTTCATCCGCGACATCGTGAACGATGGCGAGTCTCGGGTGCTTGTCGAGACCATCCTCGCGATGTCCCGTGGTTTTGGAATGACTGCAGTCGCGGAAGGCGTGGAGCGACCCGAGGAAGCCGAGATGTTGCGCGCGCGCGGCTGCGACTTGCTTCAAGGCTACCTTGTCAGTCAGCCGCTCGCCGCTGACCAAGTGGGCACCTTCCTGGCCGAATGGCCGAAACGCGCGCAAGACACGCTCCGGCTGCCCGCACCCCACATGGCCTGAGCCATCTCTTTTGACGACCGGGCGGCTCCTGAACAGGCCGCGAGCGCGCTTCGGATCAATCCGGATAAACCGACTCCCCCAGATTCAGCATCAACCGAATCGCTCAGCCAAAGATCGCTACGGCGTGGATGGCGTCGAGCATTTCCAGCGGCTTCAGCCGGCATCGCGCGCGTGTTCGAGCTGACGCGCGCCGAAGCGACCGGTGTACTTTGAAACTTGACCTTGGCCTTCGGCGCCGAGAAAGTCGGTGATGGCTACAGCGGTCATTCGCGGGTGCCAATCGACGACCGCAACCGATTCGGAGTCGAACGACTGCATCCGATGGTCACGAGCTGGCGGCTCCGACCCGATCCGGGCATCCAACCTTAACGTTTGACAGCCGTGAAGCGGCCGTTGACGAGAGAGTGCCAGGGCCGCGAAACCAAAGTGACCAGCCGCTCACCGTATCCGCTGCGCTTGGCAGCACAGTCCGCACTTTTCGCTGCATGCCCTGCCGGCTCTTTCGGCTTGGGCCATCCGGGCCTCCCTTGGGCACCTGACAATCGCACCATGTCTCGCGCCGAACGCCTGCTGTCCCTGATCCAGCTGCTGCGCCGCCACCGGCGGCCAGTGAGCGGCTCTGCGCTGGCGGGGGAGTTGGGCATCAGCCTGCGCACGCTGTATCGCGACATAGCGAGCCTTCAGGCCCAGGGTGCAGCCATCGACGGCGCCCCGGGTTTCGGCTACGTGCTGCAGCCCGGCTTCATGCTGCCGCCGCTGATGTTTACGACTGACGAGATCGAGGCCCTGGTACTGGGCTCGCGCTGGGTGGCGGACCGTGCCGATCCGCGCCTTGGCGCTGCTGCCCGGCAGGCGCGTGCCAAGATCGCCGCCGTGCTCCCGCTTGAGGCCCAGCAGGTTCTGGACGGGTCGTCATTGATCGTCGGCCCTGCTGTGGACCCACTGCCGCCGGGCGAGCCTTCCGCCGGAGATGCTGGCCTGTCGACCTTGCGGCTGGCGAT
>JBDTQC010000235.1:0-5863 GCA_039932405.1 Ideonella sp. | reverse complement strand
AGTGCGGCGCGCAGCGTCTGGTGGCGCCGCAGCACCGCGCGTGCGCCGGCGGTGAGCATGCTGAAGCGTTCGCCAAGGCGCTGACGCACGCCTTCGACGCCGAGCAATCCGACGCGCGCCGCAGCCAGCTCGATGGCCAGTGGGATGCCATCCAGCTGTCGGCAGATTTCCACCACGGCGCGCAGGTTGGCTTCAGTCAGCGCAAAGCGCGGATCGGATTGGCGGGCGCGCGTCACGAACAGGGCCACCGCGCCGCTGCCCTGCGCCGAGTGCAGGTCGTCGAGCGCAGGCAACGACAGCGGATCGGGTCGAAACACCTGCTCGTCGATCAGGTGCAACACTTCCTGGCTCGTCACCAGCAGCTTCACGCCTCCCGCACGCTCGCGCACTGCGGCCGCGAAGCGCGCCACGCCTTCGAGCAGGTGCTCGGCGTTGTCCAGCACCAGCAGGACCGACTTGCCTTGCAGCGCATTGACCACCGCGACGCTGGCATCGGCCAGGCCTTCAAGCGGCAGGCCCAGGGCCTGGCCTACAGCCAGGGGCACCAGGGTCGGGTCCTTCATGCTCGATAGATCCACCCACCACACACCGTCGGCGGGCTGATCGGCCAGGCCATGGGCAATTCCCTGAGCAAGGCGCGTCTTGCCGATACCGCCGGCGCCTGCCACGGTTACCAGCCCATGCTGCTCGAGCAGGCTTTGCAATGTTGCGAGGTCTTCGTCGCGTCCGATGATCTGCGGTGGCTGCTCCGGCAGGTTGCCGAAGCGCGCGGGTTTGATGGGCTCGATTGGCGTGGGTATGGGAACGGCGGCGAGCTCTGCCTCGCCAGCATGGTCGACCGGCAGCGTGAAGCGGTAGCCACGTCCCGGCACGGTTGCTATCGCCCCGTGCCCCAGCAGCTTGCGAAGTGCCAGCACATGGACCTGGAGGTTGTTCTCCTCCACCACAAGCCTGGGCCACACCCAGTCCAGCAATTCGTGCTTGGTCACGACTCGATCGCGGTGCTGCACCAGTACCAGGAGCAAGTCGAAGGCCCGAGCGCCAAGCTTCACCGGTTTGTCGCCCTGGAGCAACTGGCGTTGCGCTGGCAGCAGCCGGAATTCGTGAAAGCGGTAGTCGGTTTCCATGAAGGCTATCGTAGGAGCGCAGCGCCGGTTGCCGCAACCCGATGGCAGCGTCATTCAGAACGATTCAGGTCGTCCGCAAGAGCTGAATCCCGGCGACGACATTCACCGACGACCATGCGCGGTCTGGTTGCTCAGGTCTCGACAAGCACGCTTCAGGTCTTTCCCAAAGACCTGAAGCGGCTTCAGCGGAACAGTCTCCCCATCGACAACGCACTTCGGTGCACCACCGGGAGAACCACCATGAACCGCTCCAAGACAATACGTCTCGTCGCCCTGATCGCTTCGGTTTGCATCACCTTCACGATGGTCACTCTGATCGCCGATTACAGCCATTCGGGGCATGGCGTGCACCTGGCATCTGCGGATTTCGCCAAGCATGCTGGCAAGGTCTGAAACCGCTCGCGGCGATCCTGTGAAGCCGGGGCCGCGTGTGTAGCCGTCAGTGTGGCGCTGCGCACATTCGCTTCACGGACGGCGCCCGATTTCTGGGCCGAGTGGCTGGCGAATGTCTAGCTAAACTGTTCGATCTTCGATTCGCCAGCCTGGATTCATCGCCATGTTCATTCTCGTTTGCCGCCTCCGCCGCCACCTTCTTGCCCAGCTGACGGGTGTCGCCCTGGTGCTGGCCTTGGTGTCGTGTGGTGGCGGTGGCGACGATCCGCCAATGCCACCCAACACGGCGCCCACTGCAAGCATCGGCAGCTTGGCCTTGGTTCGGGTCGGCACCGCTGTGCTGCTCGATGCGACTTCGAGCACTGATGCGGACGGCGACCCGTTGAGTTATTCGTGGCTGCTGGTGAGCCGGCCCGCTGGCAGCGGGTCAGCGTTGAGCAACGCCAGCTCGGCACGCCCGAATCTCGTTCCGGACAAGGCCGGAACATATGCCCTGAGCTTGACAGTCAGCGACGGCAGGGCAACCAGTTCGGTGGTTCGCGTCGACGTCATCTCGGCTCAGCCCGGCTTGCCCGTCCAAATGTTGCCGGTGGGCGACACCGCGTTGGCAACCCGTCAGAATGCCAGGATCGCTGCCAACTTCGAGGTGCGCGTCACCGATGCGTTCGGTGACCCGGTCGTCATGGTGCCGGTGACGTTTTCGTCAAGCCTGAACGGCTCGGCGCGGCCGCCGATCATTCTGGCTACCTTCACTGACGGCACGGTATTTCCCACCCGCGGCGGCATGCCGGCCTGGATCAACTATTTTCATGTGGCGGGGCTGCAGCAGATCGTGGCAACGGCCGATGGCCTGCCGTCGGTCACGTTCACCGTCGACGTGGCTGCCACGCCCCATCTCTATGACGGACTGTATGAATGCAGCGGCGAATCCGTACCGGCGCAGATCCAGATCACCGACGGCAGCGTTTCGTTTCCAGCCACCAGCATCATCGGGGGCAGCCTGAACGAGTCGAGCGGCGCATTTCAGGCAACCCGCGGATCCGGAATCTTCCAGCGCCGCTTCTTTGCACAGATCGTTGTCGACCCCCAAGCCAATGCCCGGTTGCAAGGCACGGCCTACAACACCACCGGTGGCGAAGCGAGTGGGCCGGTTGCCGATTGGTCGTGTATTCGCTACTAGCGCGCTTCCAGCGGGCTCCAATCACTTCGATCCGTGTAGTTGCTTACGCCCAGACCGTTCGCACCGCCGACGTCAACGCCACCACCAGCGGATCGCTCGAGCGCTCGGCCGCGCTGACGAAAAACAGCTGCGCATCGATGCGGGCGTGGCCCCAGACGATCCAGTCGCCGTGCTCGACGCCGGGCATCGCAACCTCTTCGCGCAGCAATGCACAGGCGCTGCCGGCACGCACGAAGGTGCCCAGTGCGCTGGTGTCGTCGCTGCGCAGCACCACATTGGGCGCCAGCCCGTGTTGCTCGAACAGGCCACGCAACATCTGGTGGACATGTGAATCGATCACGCTGTCGACCCACGGCAAGCCGGCCAGCACACGCCAGCCACCGCGTTGCATGTCGGCACCCAGCCGAGTCGGGATCGCGACCCGATAGCAGACCGAGCGCAGCGCCAGCCAGTTCAGGTCACGCGGCGGATGAACGCTGATGGTGAATGCGGCAGCCAGCGCATTGCCACGCACCTGATCGAGCAGTTGGCCGACCGGCAGGCTGCGGGTGTGCAGTTCGACCAGTGGCAGATCGCTGCGCACCGCCACCGACAAGCTGCCGGTGCGCAGAAATTCAGGCGTTTCGCCGGGCAGGCCCAGATCGATGCGACCGCTCAATTCGCCTTGCATGGCGCGTGCCGTGCCTTTCAACTCGGCCGCGGTGGCGAGCAGCAGTTCGGCCTGCGCGATCAGCGACTCGCCGGCGCGAGTCAGGGTCATGCCGCCCGCGCCGCGATCGAACAGCGCAATGCCCAGGCTGGACTCCAGTCCCTTGATCTGCGCGGTCACCGCCGGCTGGGTCACGCACAGCAGATCGGCCGCCTTGGTCACGTTGCCGACGCGGGCGACTGTGACGAATGCGCGGATCTGGTGCAGCTCCATCGAAACCGGTCGGGTTCAGCCGCTGAACACGCGCACCTGCGACGGCTCGATGCCCAGGCTGACTGCCCCGCCGATCGGAAACTTCGACAGGCCGACGTGGTGCGGATGATCGACGGCCAGCCGCTGTTGCCCGACACGCACCTGGTAACGCGTGAATTCACCGAGGAACTCGCTGGCCTCGACGGTGCCGGGCATCCAGACGAAGCGGGCATCCTGTGCCGCGTCGGCCACGTCGACCCGCAGCGAATGCGGGCGAAAGCTGACCTGCAATGAGTCGCCCGATGGCGCGTCGGCGAGCTGCGGGAAGCGCAGTTCGCCAACGCCGTCGACATCCAGGGTCAGCGCGTCGGCATTGCGCGAACGCACCTTGCCCGACAGCAGGTTCATGGTGCCGACGAAATTGGCGACGAAAGTATTCACCGGGTAATCGTAAAGGGTCGCCGGTGTACCGACCTGCTGCACGACGCCCTTGTCGAGCACGGCCATGCGGTCGGCGGTGGTCATCGCTTCTTCCTGGTCGTGGGTGACGAAGATGGTCGTCAAGCCGAGGCGGCGCTGCATCGACAGCAATTCCTGGCGCATCTGCACGCGCAGCGTCTTGTCGAGGTTGGACAGCGGCTCGTCGAGCAACAGCACCTGCGGCTCGATGACGATGGTGCGGGCCAGTGCCACGCGTTGCTGCTGGCCGCCTGACAACTGGTTCGGCCGGCGCTGCGCGTAGGCGGCCAGGCCGACCAGTTCGAGGGTTTCGCCAACCTTGGTGCGGATTGTTGCCTTGTCCATGCGGCGCTCGACCAGACCGAACGCGACGTTGTCCCAGACCGACAGGTGCGGCCACAAGGCGTAACTCTGGAACACCATGCCGATGTTGCGCTGCCACGGAGGCTGGCTGCTGACATCGACGCCATCGATCAGCACCTCGCCGTGCTGGTGCTGGTTGAAGCCGGCGATCAGGCGCAGCAAGGTGCTCTTGCCCGAACCCGAAGGCCCGAGCAACGCGAAGAATTCGCCCGGCTCGATGTCGAGGTTGACATCCTTCAGCACCTCGGTGTGGCCAAACGACAAGCGCACATGCCGGCATTGGACGGCTACTTTTTTCATGGGTGATCCCGGGTTTTCGTTCAGGGCTTGGCCGGCAGCGCCGCAATGATCGGCAGCGGCGGCAGCTCTTCGTCGATCGGCCGCACCGCGAAACGGTTGCCGGTGCGCTCGACCACCACGTGCGACAGATAGGTGCCAAGGCCCACCACCGCGATTGCCAGCACGCCGAGCGCCGCACCCGGCCCGCGGCCTGCCACGCTTTGCATGTACAGGTAGATGCCGTAACTCATCGGCGCCTGCGAATCGGATGAAACGAGCATGATGGTGGCCGACAACTCGACCGCCGCGGTGATGAAGCTGGTGACGAAACCGGCCAGGATGCCGCCCGCCATCAAGGGCACCAGCACGCGGCGGATGGTTCGCATCTTGGTCGCACCGAGGCTCTCGGCGGCCTCTTCGAGCGACAGGTGGATCTGCTGCAGCGCGGCCACGCAGGAGCGCAAGGCGTAGGGCAGGCGCCGCACCGCGTAGGCCAGCATGATGATGACCCAGGTGCTGGTCAGCAAGATCTCGGTGCCTGGAACGGTGACTCCCTTGTACAGGCGCAGGTAGCCGATTGCGAGCACGATGCCCGGCACGGCGAGCGATGCGGTGGCAATCCAGTCCAGCCATTGGCGAGCCGGCAGGGTGGTGCGCAACATCAGGTAGGCGATGGTCACGCCGAGCACCACATCCAGTCCGGCAGCCAGGCCGCAATACAGCAGCGTATTGCGGATCATGCTGCTCGAATCCTGGAATACGGTCGCGTAGTGGGCCAGCGTATACGCATCAGGCAGCGGCGCGAAGCTCCACACCTTGGCCAGCGACAGCAACAGCACGCCGATGTGCGGCGACAACACCAGCAGCAGCACCAGCCCGATCCAGGCGTAGGCGGCGAACGAACCGAGCGGTGTCAGGCGCCGGCGGTTGATGCTGGCGCCGCCCTTTTGCAGCGTAGAGTAATCCTTGCCGGCCAATACCCGCGCAGACATCGCCATCGCGGTGATCGAGAAGACGATCATGATCACGCTGATCACATAACCCATCGGATCTTCCAGGCCGACCTGCGTGATGCGCAGGTAGGCCTGCGGCGCCAGCATGTTGGTCTGCCCGAGCACCAGTGGCGTGCCCAGATCGTCGAAGACCTTGACGAAAACCAGC
>JBDTQC010000234.1:0-5871 GCA_039932405.1 Ideonella sp. | reverse complement strand
CCGTTGCACTCGGATTTGCCGGTGACTTGCAGCCGCGGCGCCGCGGCAGCCGAGCGCCGATCGGCCGGCACCGCCTGGACCGGTCCGAAGATCGGCCACTGCCACCCCAGTTCGAGCTGTTCACTGAGGCCGCGGGTCAGGCGGTAGGTCGCATTGAAGGTTCGGAACGGGCCGGGTGAATAGCGCGCGCTGGCCACCGAACGGACCACACGCCTGAGGTCGGGGTTGTATTGCACCGACGACTCGAGCGTCCACTTCGGCAGCAGGTTGGTCTGGCCCAGCAGCAGCAGATCGGACAGGCGCTGGGTCGACGGCGCGCCGTCGGCAGTGATCCGTTGATCACGGAACAGCACCCGCTGCACCAGCCCGAAGCGCATCGCCTCGACGCCAGTGGCCGGGTCGAGAAAGCGCGTTATGACGCCAGCAGTCAGCTGGTTCGAGTCGGAGACCCGGTCGACGCCCGAGAACTGGTTCTCGGTGTAGATCGAATCGAAATTGAAGTCCTTGATCGCCGAATCGAAGTTGGGCAACAGACGTTGATCATGGTACGGGGTGTTGACATACAACAACCGCGGCTCCAGCGTCTGGCGCAGCGCACGCCCGAACCAGCTGGTATCGCGCTCGAACACCATGCCGGTATCCAGACTGAAGGTCGGAATCACCCGCGCCGGGCTGCGGCTGCCGTCGGCCAACGGCTGATCGAGTGCATACGAGGCAGCATTGAACGACAGTTTCGGTATCACGCTCCAGCCCGGCGTCAGCCACGGCCGGCTGATCGAGCCCAGCGCATGCACCCGCGATCCGGTCGCTCGCCCGTTCGGGCCGGGCGGCGGAACGACTGCACCGACCGGCACGCCGCTGACCCCGCCGGTCACGTCGACCGGATTGGTGAAGCGATTGAACTCGGCGTTGAAGTCGACGTGCAGGCCGGCCCCGAGCGTCTGCTCGGTGCGCACCCCGATTTGTGGCAGGCGATCGTAGGGCGCCTCGATGCGACTGGCCGGCTCGATGTTCTGCAGCACCTGCCAGCTCTGGATTCGTGCATAGGTCGTCCAATCGCCGACGCCCCCGCCCAGCCTGAATGGCCGGCTGACCTGCAGGTCCGACAACAGCAGCCGCGGCGTCAGGCTGGGCACCTTGGCGGTGAAATCCTTCCAATAGTCGTCATCGGAGACCCGCAACACACGCATCGACAAGCGGCCGCCGTCGACCAACCCGGCGTCGTGTTGCAAGGCAAGCGAATAACGACTTCGGCCGGCCAGGTGATCGGACGGCAGCACGTCGACGTTGGCCTTGCCGCGGTAACTCGGCTCCAGGTAGCGGAATTCGCTGTACAGGCCGACACCGCGTTTGGCACTCAGGGTCGGCGTCAGCGTGGCGTCGCGGTTCGGCGCGATATTCCAGTAATACGGCACGGCGACCTGCAATCCACTGTTGCTGTCGAGCGCGATGCTGGGCGGCAGCCAGCCCGATTTGCGCGCGTCGGTCAGCGGGAAGCTCAACACCGGGGCCGCCAGGATCGGCACGCCATAAAAGCGCAGCACCGCTCCTTCGGCGATGCCTTCGTTGGCATCGAAATCCATCCGCAGGCGTCGGGTGCTGAGTTCCCATGCCGGATCGATATGCCGACCCTGTGCATCGAGTTCATCGTCGACGCGGCAGCTGGTGTAGGTGGCCCGCTCGGCGGTTGCACGGTACTGGTCGAGGAAGTCGATCCGTTTGGCATGCCCGCCGGCGCCGGTGCGGCTGAAAAAATAAGTCGGCTGCACGAAGAAGCCCTCAAAGGTCTGCAACTTCAGTTGCAGCTCCGGTCCGCTATAGACATTGCCATCGCGAACGATGCGCACCTTGCCGCGCGCATGCGCGCGATCCTCCGCATAGTCGTAGCTCAGCTGGTCGGCACTGACATCGATGTCGCCGCGCTGGAATTGAGCATCCCCCTGCGCATCCAGCTCGAGATCGGGCCGACCCCGGATCTCGCGCGCCTGCAGCACGATCGGCAGGCTCTTGTCTCGATCGGTTGCGGTCGTGGACGTGGAAGGCGTGGCAGATGTCTGCGCCCACACGCTGCATGGCAGGCCCAGCGCCAGCACGGCAATGCACGCTGCCCGACGCCAACGGGACGACAGCACGGTCAATGGGCTCGCAGCGGGGATTTCGAACACTCGATGGCAGGTCTGGGCGAACAACGTGGAGCGGATAGGCGCGAAGCCCGAACCCGCGCCTCGACCTCGATTTGCCGGCAATTTTCGGCACCCCGAACACCGAGTGCACCGGACGACTCCGTAGAATCGATTATCCATGCTCGAGCCTGCCGATCCTCCGCACCCCGTCACCTGGCCCAGCAGCGCGCGCCAGGCCGCTTTCACCGCCTGGCTGGCCGCGCTGCAGGCCCGGCATCGGCTGTTGCCGCAAAGCCTGCGTGCGGCCTCCAGCGATGCCAGCTTCCGCCGCTACCTGCGCATCGACTGCGAGCCGGGTGACGCCAGCCCGGCGACCAGCCTGATCGTGATGGACGCGCCACCTCCGCAGGAAGACGTGCGTGCGTTCGTCGCAATTGCCGGCGCACTCGAGCGCGCCGGACTAAATGCGCCGCGCGTGCTGGCCGAAGATGCCGAGTCGGGTTTCCTGCTGCTCAGCGACCTCGGATCGACGCTTTACCTGCAGGCGCTGGGCGACGCCGCCGCGCGCGCCGATCAGCCGGCCATCGATCGATTGATGCGGCAAGCCGTCGACACGCTGATCGCCTGGCAACAGCGCATCGATCCGCGCGCTCTGCCGCCGTATGACGCGCCCCTGCTGCATCGCGAGCTGGCGCTGTTTCCCGAGTGGTGCGTGGTCCGAGAGCATGGCCGGCAATGGAACGCCGAAGACCTGGCAACCTGGAACCAGGCCTGCAGCCTGCTGGTCGACAGCGCGCTGGCCCAGGCCACGGTTGCGGTGCACCGCGACTACATGCCGCGCAACCTGATGCTGACCGACTCGGGCCCGGGCATTCTCGATTTCCAGGACGCGGTAAACGGTCCGGTCAGCTACGACCTGGCATCGCTGCTGCGCGACGCATTCATCAGCTGGGACGAAGAGATGGAGCTCGACATCGGCGTGCGCTACTGGGAACAGGCGCGCAAGGCAGGATTGCCGCTGCCCGACGACTTCGGCGAATTCTGGCGCCAGGTCGAATGGATGGGCCTGCAGCGACACCTCAAGGTGCTGGGGATCTTCTGCCGACTCAAACACCGCGACGGCAAGCCGAGGTACAGCGAAGACCTGCCGAGGTTCTTTGCCTACGCGCATCGGGTGGCGGCGCGCTACAACGCCCTGCGCCCGTTGTCACGCTTGCTCGAGCCGCTGATGGGTGCGCAGCGCATCGAAGCCTTCCACTGATCCCCGCTTTGCCGGGCGTTGGCTTGGGTCATTGAGCGTTTCATTCTGCCAATAATTGCGATATTTGCAATGATCAATTCCTTCCAGTCTGGTTTTTCTGTTCGCGGGTAATCCCTATAGTTCATCTCATCGATGAGCCACATGGCATTTAGCGACTCACCGAGGTGGACAAGACGGCAATTCCAAGCACCGCCGCCCTGCCCGGTTTGACCAACATACTGTTAAGGAAATCATCATGAATGCAAAAAATCTGATCGCCGCTGCGACCCTCGCCCTGATCGGCACCACCAGCTTTGCCTACGACGCTCCGGACCTCGCTACACCGTCCACATTGAGCCGCGCCGACGTGCGCAACGAACTGGTGCGCGCGCAGCGTGCCGGCGAATTGCCGCGCTCGTCGCAGCCGTATTTCTCGGTCGACGCCGCGCTGGCCGCAGCGCAGACCGCGCACCGCAGCCGCGCAGCGGTGATCCAGGAATTGGCCAGTGCACCCCACGCCGGGCGTGCCAATGAAGCCTACGGCACGGTCGTTGCCGGTGAATCCCAGCGCAGCCGGGCCGAAGTCCGGGCCGAGGCGCTGAATGCGCAAAGCACCCCGTACCACGGCGGTGAGTGAGCTGCGCCTGTACGCTCAGTGAACAAGCATCAAGAGCCGCCTGCGGGCGGCTCTTCTGTTTGCGCAACGAGTTGTTCGGCAAGCGCCGTCGTTTCGCAACCGGCCGACACCAGCCAGGGATCCTTTTCGGGATCCGGGCCGCTGAATGTCGCCACCAGGAAGTCGAGAAAGGCTCGGGTCCGAGCCGGCACATGCTTGCGCGTTGGCATCGCTGCATAGATCGTCGACCTCAGCAGGAACCAGCCCGGCAGAACACGCTCCAGCGCATGTTCGAGCAAGGCATCCTCGACGACAAAAGACGGCAGACCGGCAATCCCCAGGCCGGCCAGCGCTGCCGCATACATCGTGTCGATGTGCGAGGTGCTCAGCGCCGGGCGTTTCGTCCCCAATCTGACTTTCTCGACCACCGGCTCGGCCTGTCCGATCCCGATGCGCTGGAAATTCAACTCGCGCAGGTAAGTCGGGATCATCGCGTCGTGACTTTGCAGATCGTCAGGATGGCGCGGACGACCGCGCCGGTCGAGGTAGTCGGGTGACGCGCAGATGATCACCTCGCTGGTGGCGAGCCGGCGCGCGATGAAATCACCCGCCAGCGTGCGGTCGCCCACGATGATGATGCTGATGTCGAAACTCTCGTCGAGCGTCTCGACCGCGCCAGTGGCCACCAGTTCGATGCTGACCTCCGGAAACCTGGCGCGAAAACGCGGCAGATGTTTCGCAATCTGGTGCACGGCAAACGCCGGCGGAACCAGCACCCGCAGATGCCCGCGCGGCACCGCCGTTGCCAGATTGGCCTGCGCCTCGGCATCTTCGACATCGGCCAGGATCTGCCGCGACCGCTCCAGATAATTCGATCCGGCATCGGTCAGCGACAGACGCCGCGTCGTGCGATTGATGAGCCGGGCTCCGAGGTGTTCTTCGAGCTCGGCCACCAGCCGGGTGACGGCGGCCGGCGATACGTTCAGATCGCGTGCCGCAACCGCAAATCCGCCCAGTTCGATGACGCGCACAAAAACCCGCATGGCATGAAGCCGATCCATTCAAATGTTCCTGCTGTTTGGGCCCGAAGATACAGGCAACGTTGAAGGTAGTCGACGGCCACACTGCAGCGCCCGGCCGATCGCTGAAAATCGCTCCCATGCTGAGAATCACCGACCTGCGCCTGCCGCTGGACCATGCGGAGTCCGATTTGCGTGCCGCCGTCGTCAGCCGGCTCGGACTGGAGCAAGCTGACCATCTGCGGTCGTACACGGTCTTCAAGCGCAGCCACGACGCGCGCAAGAAGAGCGCCATCGTATTGATCTACACGCTCGACTGTGAACTGGCCGACGAAGCCCGCGTGCTGCGCCGCCATGCGAACGATCCGCACGTGCGGGCCGCACCCGATACCTCCTACCAATTCGTCGGCCATGCGCCCGCTGATTTCGTGGCCAGCCAGCAGCCGCGACCGGTGGTGGTCGGCTTCGGGCCGTGTGGTCTGTTCGCCGCGCTGGTACTGGCTCAGATGGGCCTGTGCCCGATCGTGCTCGAGCGCGGCAAGGCGGTGCGCGAGCGCACCCGGGATACCTGGGGCCTGTGGCGCCAGCAGATACTCGACCCCGAGTCGAACGTGCAGTTCGGCGAGGGTGGCGCCGGCACGTTCTCCGACGGCAAGCTGTGGAGCCAGATCAGCGACCCGCGCCATCTGACACGCAAGGTGCTGACCGAGTTCGTCAAGGCGGGCGCGCCACCAGAGATCCTGTGGATCGCCAAGCCGCACATCGGCACCTTCCGGCTGGTCGGTGTGATCGAGAAGATGCGTGCCGAAATCGAGGCGTTGGGCGGCGAAGTCCGCTTCGGGCAACGGGTCGTCGACATCGTGATCGAGGCGG
>JBDTQC010000233.1:0-5877 GCA_039932405.1 Ideonella sp. | reverse complement strand
ATTCGAGGTTCCAGCCCATGTAGCACTCGAGCATCAGGTCGTTGTCGTAGCCGATCACCTCACGCACCGCTTCCACCGATTTCAGGTTCTCGACGACGCCCTTCTGCAGATGCGCAGGACCGTAACCGAAGCGCATCTTGAACGCGGTGAAACCTTGTTGCAGGTAGGTCTCGGCCTCTTTCTGCATCGCCTTCAGGTCGGTGCGGTACAGCTTGCTGTAGTAGCACGGGATCTTCTCCTTGGTGCGGCCACCGAGCAGCTTGAAGACCGGTTTGCCAACGCTCTTGCCGAGCAGATCCCACAGCGCGATGTCGACTGCCGAGATTGCCGCCATGCCCACACCCTTGCGCCCCCAGGCATGGGTCGCGCGGTACATGCGCTGGTTCAAGTATTCATAATCCCAAGGATCCTGGCCGAGCACCAGCGGCGCCAGGTATTGGTCGATGATCTGCTTGCTGATGGCGGGCGCCAGCGCGACGTTGCCGTAGCCGACCAGCCCGTCGTCGGTCTCGATCTCGACCACGGTCCAGGCGTGGAAACGAAAACTCTGCATCGTCTCCTGCTTCGAATAAAGCAGGTCCATCGCGTTGGAGCAGAAGTTGCCTTGCGGCGGCACCGTCTTGCCTTTCCACTGGAAAACGCGGGCGCGAACTTTGGTGATCTTCATGGTGTGTCTTTCAAGGTTGAAGCCGTGCGCGGCCCATGCGGGCCGCGATCGCAAAGGCATTGGCCATCGCGCTGACATCGGCCTTGCCGAGGCCCGCGATGTCGTAGGCGGTGCCGTGCGCGGGCGTCGTGATCGGCACCGGCAGCCCGCCCTGCACTGTCACGCCCTGGCTGAAGCCCATCAGCTTGATCGCGATCTGGCCCTGGTCGTGGTACATGGTGACGATGGCGTCGTATTCGCCGTCGCGCGCGCGCAAAAAGATCGTGTCGGCCGGAAACGGCCCCGCAATCGGCAGGCCCTGCGCATTCAGTTCGCGCACAGCCGGCTCGATGATCTCGACCTCCTCGCGCCCGCAGGTGCCGCCATCGCCGCCATGCGGGTTGAACGCAGCGACCGCCACTTTGGGTGAGTCGATGCCCGCAGCGCGCAGCGAGTCGTGAATCAGCCGCACCGCACTCTGGATGCGCGCCTTGCTCAAATAACTGGCGGCATCTTTCAGCGGAATGTGCGATGACACGCGCGAGGTCCATAGGCGGCCCAGCGTATTGAATTCGCAGAAGTAGCCAGTCACGCCCAGATATTCGGCGAAGTGGTGCAGTTCGTCTTCGTGCCGCAACCCCCCCAGCTTCATCGCGAACTTGTTCAGCGGTGCAAAGCAGATGGCATCGATCTCGCCAACCTTGGCCGCGTCCATGCAGGCGTTCAAAACCGTCAAGACCGAAGCGCCGCCGGCCGCCTCCGCGCGACCGTACTGGACCTGCTCGGCGCGCACGGTGTCGCAGCCCAGCCAGGCCGGGCGAGACGTATCGGTGCGGCTGCGCACAGCAGCCAGGCTGTCGACGGATTGCGTCGCGATCGACACGCCGGCCAGCTGTTGACCGGCTTCCCACAGCCACTGATCGCCGATCAGCACGACATTGGCGGCCTGCATCGTTGCGGGGCGCGCCAGCAGGCGGGCGATCAACTCGGCGCCGATTCCGGCTGGGTCTCCGAGCGTCAGCGCGACGACGGGTTTGGCTTGATTGTTCATTCGCATGTCCTGTGGCGGCCGGCCCGCAGGGGCCAGGATCGAACCCGACGAGCCGGCGCGCGCGGCTCAATCCGGCTTGATGTTGCGCCGCTTGATCAACTCGGCGTAGCGCTTGTTCTCTGCATCATGGAAGGCAATGAACTGTGCCTGCGTCATCGGCATGGTCTCGGCGCCGACCGCTTCGAGGCGAGCCCGGGTATCGGGCAGCGTCAGCAGTCTGGCCACTTCGTCATGTACCTTGTCCTGCACCGCCTTCGGAGTTGCCGCCGGCATGTAGATGCCGTACCAGGCGCTCATCTCGACCCCCTTGATGCCGGCCTCTGCCATGGTCGGCACATCCGGCAGTTGCGGGCTGCGCTTGGCCGCGCTCACCGCCAACGCTCGCACTTTTCCGCCCTTGATCTGCTGCAGCACCGACGCCATGGTGTCGAAGCTGAATTGCACCTGCCCGCCCATCAGGTCGACCAGCGCCGGGCCACTGCCCCGGTACGGGATGTGGGTGGCGTAGATGCCCGCCGCCTCCTTGAACAATTCGGCAGCGATGTGCTGGGTACTGCCCGCCCCGCTCGACGCATAGTTCAGCTTGCCCGGCTGCTTCTTGGCCAGCGCCACCAGATCGGCCACCGTCTTGACCGGCAGGTCGTTGTTGACCACCAGCACATTCGGCACCGCGCCGACGAAGACAATCGGCACCAGATCCCTGGCGTTGTCGTAGCCCAGCTTGATCAGATACGGCGCGATGGCGTGGGCGGTCGACACGCCCATCACCATCGTCACGCCATCAGTCGCCTTGGCCGTGGCATCCGCGGCCAGCGTATTCGACGCGCCGGGCTTGTTCTCGACGACCACCGTCGTCTTCAGCGCGGGGCCGAGCTTGTCGGCCACGGCACGTGCCATCGCATCGGTACCGCCGCCGGGGGATGATCCGACCAGCATTCGGATGGCTTTGCCGGCCGGCCAATCGGCGGCTGCCGTTGGTGCCTGCGCATGGGCCGCTGAGGCCAGGGTCATCGCGAGGGCAGCTGCCCAGGCCAGTCGAGCGTTCATCGTGTCTCCTGACGGATTGAATCGTTGGCTCGATGGTAGGACTGCGATGCTTACCCGTAAACTCAAATGTCCTGATGTGTCGATAAGCCAGGGTTATCAATGATCACCACTCCCCTCAGTGCTCCGCTGCTGCTGAATCGGCTCCGGCTGCGTCAGGTGGCAATGCTGCTCGAGATCCGTTCGCACGGCACGCTGCGTGCGGCAGCGGCCAACCTCGGCATGACGCAGCCGGCGGCTACCAACATGCTCAAGGAGCTGGAGTCGGCGTTGGGGGTGCGCCTGTTCGACCGCGAGGGGCGGGGCTTGAAGATCACCGCCGCAGGCGCCGCGGTGACGGCGCACTTCGAAGGACTGAACGGTTCGATGGCGGCGCTTGCGCGCGAGATCGAAGACCTGCGCATCGGCGGTGGGGGCTTGCTCGCAGTGGGCAGCATCCTGGCGCCTTCGCCGACCTTGCTGACGCGAACCGTCGCGCGCATCAAGCTCGAGCAGCCGCGCCTGCGCGTCAACCTCCTTACCGAAACCAGCGACCGCCTGCTCGACCTGCTGGAGCAAGGCGCACTCGACATCGCAATCGCCCGCATGGTCGAGGGACACAAACAGCGCGACTACGTGGCGCGCCTGCTCGAGGGCGAGCCGCTGAGCGTGGTGGTCGGGCCGCAGCATCCGCTGGCTCGGGCGCGCCGTGTCGCACTGGCCACCTTGATCGACCAGCCCTGGGTGCTGCAACCGCGCGAGTCGCCGATGCGTGAGGTGCTCGAGCGCGAGTTCCGCGTGCAAGGTCTTGACCGGCCGCAAAACCTGGTCGAGACGGCCTCGATCATGACGACCATCTTTCTGCTTGGCGAGGCGCCGATGGTGGCGGTCGTTCCAACCTCGTTGGCGACGCGTTACGCAGACCTCGGATCGGTGCGGATTCTTCCGGTGCGGATCGGTGTCGAACTTGAGCCATATGCATCGATCGTGCGCCGCGGGCGCCCGTTGAGCGCCGCGGCGGCCCGCTTTCTGGATTTGCTGCACCTTCGAAAGGCGGCTCCGGCGGCGCTGCCACGCATACCGGCCGCGCGTGGGCGCTGAGCGTCGATCCACAAACAAGCGTCTCGGAAGTCTGCAAGGAAGTCGGCACGAGCCGGGGTCGACAACACTGTCCAGCGTGAAAAATCTACGAAGATTGCAGCAAGACGCGCATCAGCGGCCTGTTAGTCTCGGCTACGAATCTCCGGGAGAGTCTGATGTCCGCCAACCCACCGGCTGGTCGCCGCCATGTTGCCGCCTCACCGACAGCGATCGTCAAGGCGGGCTCGCTGTGTCACGAACTGCAATGCCATGCGTTCGACCGCGCCACTCACTTCTTCTATTTCGTCGTGACGATGAAGATGGTGGTGCATGAGCTGAACCGGCTCGGTGGTGCCGGCGCGCCGCATGCGTTTTCGAAGTGGGTGTCGATCAAGGCCACTGATCAGATCGGCAGCGGGCTGCGCAGCGACGACTCGGCCTATTCCGATTTCGTCAGGACCGATCCGAAGATGGTCGACGCGCCGACCACGCATTTCACGCGCAGTGACGCCGCCCATTTCTGCAACCTCGGCCTGAAGGCGGGGCTGGATTCGGCTTGCCAGGCCAACGCGTTCACCCGCGACGGCTACCAGCGGCTGAAGGTATACGCAGGCAACACGATGCAGCTGCCACAGCTGATCAACATCGGCCCGGACCGCAAGATCGACGTGCTGCACGGCGAGTTGGCGATCGAGATGCTCGACGATGACCAACTGATCTTCACGCGGGAACGCGTCAAGACCTACCAGCAGCTTGCTGTCGAACGCATCTCGGACTACCAGGGCAACAAGGCCAGATCCGGCGCGTCGGGTCTGGCAGCCTGCGCGGGCTGTTACCTGAAGGCTTACGAAGATGCCGATTTCAGCGGGCGCGTGTATCGACAGGTCTACCCGGAGATCATCGGCCTTTGTCAGGCTTCGGACGGCCTGAAGGGCCAGGCCCACCTGTTCTTCAACTGAAGATCCTTGCCCGGACCTTGGGCACCCGCGGGCGCTCGGTCAGCTCAGATCGGCGAGAATCGCCGGCGTGACGAACTTGAACCCACCACTCGCAGCCCGATCGCAAACCGATTCTCCGCAAGCCTGGTGGCGCCTGCTCGCCACGCTGGTACTGATGACGGTCGGTTCGGCGGGCATGTATGTCGTATCGGTGATGTTGCCGGCGGTGCAGGCCGAGTTCGGTGTCAGTCGGGCCGCGGCCTCGTTGCCGTACACCATGCTGATGGTCGGCTTCGGCCTCGGCTGCGTGTTGATGGGCAAACTGGCCGATCGCTTCGGCATCGTGCCGGTGCTCGTGCTGGGCGCATTCAGTCTGGGGATCGGTTTCATCGCCTGTGGCTCGGTCGGCAGCATCACCGCGTATGCACTTGTGCAAGGGCTCTTCATCGGCCTGTTCGGCAGCAGCACCACCTTCGTGCCCTTGATTGCCGACACCTCGATGTGGTTCGTCAAGAAGCGCGGCATCGCGGTGGCTGTCTGCGCGAGTGGCAACTACCTGGCGGGGGCCATCTGGCCGCCGGTGGTTCAGCACTTCGTCGAAACAGTCGGCTGGCGCACAACCTGCGTCGCACTGGGCATCTTCAGCTTTGTGGCGATGCTCGCGCTGGCCGGCTTCAT
Source organism: Ideonella sp. (assembly GCA_039932405.1). Lineage (GTDB taxonomy): Bacteria > Pseudomonadota > Gammaproteobacteria > Burkholderiales > Burkholderiaceae_C > Ideonella_A. Next base: position 461 of record JBDTQC010000233.1, on the reverse strand, counting down.
GCGCGCCAAGACGCCGGGTGCGACCGCCGCGCAGGTCAAGCCTGGCGGACCGGTGCCGTCGAACCGGCCGTTCGGCCTGAGCCTGAACCACGCCCAGATCCTGTTGTGCATTGCCGGCACGGCGTGTTGTGTCGCGATGGCCATGCCACAAGTTCACATCGTCGCCTATTGCGGCGACCTCGGTTTCGGCGCGGCGCGCGGCGCCGAGATGCTGAGCCTGATGCTGGCCTGCGGCATCGTCAGCCGGCTGATCTCGGGTGCCATCTGCGACCGCATCGGCGGCGTTCGCACGCTGTTGCTCGGCTCGGTGCTGCAAGGCACTGCGCTGCTGCTGTTCATACCGTTCGACAGCCTGGTCTCTCTGTATGTGGTGTCGGCGCTGTTCGGGCTGTTCCAGGGCGGCCTGGTGCCGAGCTACGCGATCATCGTGCGCGAGCACTTTCCACCGGCCGAAGCCGGTG
>JBDTQC010000232.1:0-5973 GCA_039932405.1 Ideonella sp. | reverse complement strand
CGGCATGGTGCGCGACAGCGAAGGCAAGAAGATGAGCAAGTCGGAGGGCAACGTGCTCGATCCGGTCGACCTCATCGAAGGCGTCGACCTTGAGACGCTGGTCCGAAAAAGCACCGTCGGCCTGCGCAAGCCCGAGACCGCGCCGAAGGTGGCTGCGCGGGTTAAGAAGGAATTTCCGCAAGGCATGCCGGCCTACGGCGCCGATGCCTTGCGCTTCACAATGGCGAGCTACGCCAGCCTGGGCCGCAACATCAATTTCGACACCAAGCGCTGCGAGGGCTATCGAAATTTCTGCAACAAGCTCTGGAACGCCACCCGTTTCGTGCTGATGAATTGCGAAGGCCAGGACTGCGGCTTGAAGTCGCACACCAAGGCCGAATGCGCGCCCGGTCAACCCTTCCACAACTACCTGAGCTTCAGCCCGGCCGACAAGTGGATCAGCAATGAACTGCAACGCGTCGAGGCGGCAGTCGAGAAGGGCTTTGCAGAGTTTCGCATCGACAACGTTGCGAATGCGATCTATCAATTCGTCTGGGACGAATATTGCGATTGGTACCTGGAAATCGCCAAGGTGCAGATCCAGTCCGGCGACGCATCGCAGCAACGCGCCACTCGCCGTACGCTGATCCGCGTGCTCGAGGCGGTGCTGCGCCTGCTGCATCCGATCACCCCGTTCATCACCGCTGAACTGTGGGACCGCGTCGCCGTGGTGGCGGGGCGAAAGCTGCCATCTTCCGATGACAGCATCGTCAGCGCGGAATTTCCGCAAGCGCAGCTCGATCGCATCGACGCCAGCGCCGATGCCTGGATGGCTCAGCTGAAGGCGGTGGTCGGTGCCTGCCGCAACCTGCGCAGCGAAATGAGTCTTTCACCGGCGCAACGAGTGCCGCTGTTCGTGCACGGCGAGGCCGAGTTCGTCGCGCAGGCTGCGCCGCTGCTGCAGGCCTTGGCAAAGCTGTCCGAAGTGCGCCCGTTCGCCAACGAAGCCGAGTTCGATCGAGCCACGCAGGCGGCGCCGTCCGCGGTGCACGGTAGCCTGCGGATCGCGCTGCACGTCGAGATCGATGTGGCAGCCGAACTCGATCGCCTGCGCAAGGAAATCGAGCGCCTCGCCGGCGAGGTCACAAAGGCCAACGCGAAGCTCGACAACGCGAGCTTTGTCGCCCGCGCGCCGGCGGCGGTGGTGGATCAGGAGCGCGCGCGCGTCGCCGACTTCAGCGCCACCCGAAAGCGCCTGGAAGAGCAGGTCGAGCGCCTGGCTGCGGCGGGTTGATCCGCAGCTCGCTCAGGCCTCGAAGCCTTCGAGAACGTTGACGAGATTGATGCCAATCTCGTCGACCGCATAACCGCCCTCGAATACCCAGACCACCGGTAGCCCGCCCAGGGATCGCCGGATGTCGCGGCCGATGTCGAGATAGTCGGCGCTGCGCAGCCTGAAGCCAGAGATCGGATCACCCTCGAAGGTGTCGACCCCGATCGCCACCACCACCGCCTGCGCAGCAAATTTCTGCAGCGCTTCCAGACCACGCGCCAGTGACGAGCGCCACGCGGCGAACCCGGTACCGCGCGGCATCGGCAGATTGACATTGAATCCGGCGCCCGCTGCTTCCCCTTGTTCGTCTGCATGTCCGAGGTAGAACGGGTACTCGGTGCGCGGATCGCCGTGCAGCGAAACCGTCAGCACATCCGCCCGGTGGTAGAAAATGGCCTGCGTGCCATTGCCATGGTGGTAGTCGATATCAAGCACGGCGACCCGCGCGAAGCCGCTGTTTCGCAAGGATTGCGCGGCCAGCGCCGAGTTGTTCAGAAAGCAGTAGCCGCCCATGAAATCCTTTCCGGCATGGTGGCCGGGGGGCCGCGACAAGGCCAGCGCACTGCTCGCTTGCCGATCGGCAACGGCGCGCGCCGCACTCAGCGCACACGCCGCACCGGTGCGTGCGGCATGCCAGCTGCCCGCGGTCAGCGGTGTACCGGCGTCGAAGGCATACAAGCCGAGTTGCGCGGAAAAATTGTCGGGTACCAGGTCACGCCGGAAGCCGCGTCCTGGCCACACTGAAGGCAAGGCGTCGCGCTCCACATTGGCCGGATCGATGGCAATCCAGTCGTCCCAGGCCCGCGCCAGGAAATCAAGATAGGCGGGTGCGTGGATCTGCGCCAGCGCCTGATCCAGGCCAGCGGCATCGGGTTCGCGCAACGGGCCGATCGGCCGCCGCGTCAACTCGGCCAACACATGGTCGAGGCGCTCCACCCGCTCGTGGCACGGCACCAGAAGACCGCGAAACATTTCGCTGCGACCTTGATGCAGGTGGTGATCGGGATTGTGAAAGATCAGCATGTTCGTGCGCAGAAGAAGACGATCGGCCCGGACATTCTGGCCGCAACCGATCCGGGTCGCCGGCCTGTGCGATGCTGGAGGCCATGCATCGAAGAATGTTCTTTCCCGTGGCGATGTTTGGCAGTTCCGTTTTCAGTGCCGCCACCCGCTCGGCAGCACTCGGCACGGCGAATCAGCCGCCCGCTGCCCAGCCTGCGATGGCCCTGGGCGTTTCGGACCGCAAACTGGCATTTCCGGCCGACTTCGGCGCCCATCCGGACACCCACATCGAGTGGTGGTATGTAACCGGAGCGTTGGCTGTCGACGGGCTCGCCGATGGGCCACAGTTCGGTTTCCAGTTGACCTTCTTTCGGCTGCGCACGAGCGTGGCGGCCGATCACCCGAGCCGTTTTGCAGCGAGCCAGATCGTCTTTGCGCATGCCGCGCTCAGCGTGCTCGCCGATCGCCGGTTGCGCCATGATCAACGCGTTTCACGTGCCGGCTTCGACATTGCGCAAGCGCGCACCAGCGACACCGACGTCTGGCTGCGCGACTGGCGTTTGCAGCGCAGCGGCGACACCGATGCCAGCCTTTACCACGCCCGGCTCGACAGCACGGCCGCCGGCTTCGCACTCGATCTGCAGTTGAAGGCCGACCGCGCGCCGCTGCTGCAGGGCGTCGACGGTCTTTCCAGAAAGGGACCCGATCCGGCGCAGGCGAGCCACTACTACAGCCAACCTCAATTGCAAACCGCCGGGCGCTTGACGCTGGAGGGCAAGGTGATGAGCGTGCGTGGCACGGCCTGGCTCGATCACGAATGGAGCAACAGCGTGCTGGGCGCCGATGCGGTGGGCTGGGACTGGATCGGCATCAACCTGGACGACGGTGGCGCACTGACAGCATTCCGGATCCGTCGTGCCGATGGCAGCGCCGTGTACGCCGGTGGCAGCTGGCAGGCGCCCGATCGGGCGGTACGCAATTTCGCGCCAACCGAGGTGGTTTTCAAGCCGATCCGACGCTGGCTCAGCCACCGCACGCAGGCCAGCTATCCAGTCGAATGGGATCTGGCCACACCGGCGGGCCAATTCAAACTGGCGGCTGTGTTCGACGACCAGGAACTCGACAGCCGGCGCAGCACCGGGTCGGTCTATTGGGAAGGCCTGGCCACGCTGCGCGACGCCAGCGGCCGACACCTGGGCCGCGGTTATCTGGAGATGACCGGCTACGCCGGGCCGATGCAGCTCTGATCGGACTGCCCCGTGCGCAGGGCGCGCTGGTTGCTCATTCGACGATCTTCAGCCGCAGGCTGCCGACGCCTTCGACGCTCGCCTCGAGCAGATCGCCGGCGACCACCGCCGCGACCCCTTCCGGTGTGCCGGTAAAGATCAGATCACCCGGCTGCAGCATCCAGGCCTTGGACAGGTGCTCGATGATCTCCGGCATGCTCCAGATCAGCTTGCCGATACTGCTTTGCTGGCGGATTTCGCCATTCACCTTCAACTCGATTCGCGTGTCGGCGGTGATCTTGCAATCGGCGGCGCTGACCAGCGGTCCGATCGGAGCCGATTCGTCGAAGGCCTTGCCGATACACCAGGGCCGGCCTTCCTTCTTCATCTGGCCCTGCAGATCGCGGCGCGTCATGTCGAGCCCGACGCCATAGCCCCAGACATGCTCCATCGCGCGATCGGCCGGAATATCGCGCCCGCCCTTGCCGATGGCCATCACCAGCTCGACCTCGTGGTGCAGGCTCTTGGTCAGGCTGGGGTAGTGCATCGAGCCGGTATCGCCGTCCGCCACCACCAGGATGGCGTCAGACGGCTTGAGAAAGAAGAACGGCGGCTCGCGCCCGGTAAATCCCATCTCGACTGCATGTTCGACATAGTTGCGGCCGACGCAATAGATGCGGCGAACCGGAAAGGCGGCAACTGGTCCGCCACGCACCGGAATGGCGGCTTGCTGGGGGGCCGGGATCACAAAACTCATGGCTGTTTCCTTGGTTGGCTGTGTGGCGGGCAGCGATGATGCCATGCCAACGTGGCTTCGCCCGCCCCGTCGTCCGATCTTGCAGGGGCGCCGCTACACTCGCTGCCATGCTCGAAAATCGATCGATCCGGCACTGCAAGCGTTGTGGCAGCCTGGTGCACTACGAGGTTCCGGCGGATGACAACCGCGAGCGAGCCGTATGCAGCGTCTGTCATACCGTCCATTACGAAAATCCGCTCAACGTTGTCGGCACCCTGCCGGTCTGGGGCGAGCAGATCTTGCTGTGCAAACGCAACATCGAACCGCGCTTCGGCTTCTGGACATTGCCGGCCGGCTTCATGGAACTGAGCGAAACCACCGCCGACGGCGCGCTGCGTGAAACCATCGAGGAAGCCGGCGCGCGCGTCGAGATGCAAGGTTTGTACACCTTGTTGAACGTGACCCGGGTCAGCCAGGTCCACTTCTATTACCGGGCCAGACTGCTCGATACCGATTTTGCGCCGGGCACCGAAACCATCGAGGCCCGCCTGTTCCACGAACACGAGATCCCCTGGGACCAGTTGGCATTCCGAACCGTCCGGGCCACATTGGAATATTTTTTCGCTGATCGCAAACTGGGTCAATTCGGGATGCATTGCGCCGATATCCCCTGAATAACCCCAAAAAGACAACCCATGTCCAACGCACCTGCCAGCACACCGCTCGTCATCACGCCAGCCGCTGCTGCTGGGCCGCAGAAAGTGACGGCGACCGTCACAATCGAGCCGCCGCAGGCCGCACCGGTCAGGGCTACGCCGGTGGTCACGGGTGTATCGCGACTGCGAGAAGACCTGATCCATGCCGATCCATTGCTGGATTGTCTGGTCGAGGTTTGCCGACTGCATGGCAGTGCGGCCACCCGCGCCTCGTTATCGGCCGGTCTGCCGCTGGGTACCGGCCGCGCGTCGCGCCTGACGCTCGAGCTGGTCGAACGGGCCGCGGCACGCGCATCGATGGCAGCCAAGCTGCAGCGCATCGAGCTGGCCAAGATCGACGCCGCCACCTTGCCGGTTATCCTGGTGCTGGCCGACAACCAGGCCTGCGTGCTGCTGGGCTGGGAGAACGACGGCCAGATTGCCAAGCTGCTGCTGCCGGAAACCGGCCAGGGCTCGATCACCTTGACCCGTGACGAGCTCGAGGCGCGATACATCGGCGTGACGCTGTTTGTGCGGCCGCACTTTCGCTTCGACATGCGCACACCGGTGGTGCGCAAAATCAAGGCGCAGCACTGGTTCTGGAGCGCGGTGCTCGAGCAACGCGGCGTCTACCGCGATGTGATGTGGGCCGCGCTGCTGATCAACTTCTTTGCGCTGGCAACGCCGCTGTTCTCGATGAACGTCTATGACCGCGTGGTCCCGAACAACGCGGTGGAGACGCTGTGGGCACTGTCGATCGGCGTCATCCTGATCATCGGCGCCGATCTGTTCATGCGCACGCTGCGCAGCCATTTCGTCGACGAGGCCAGCGCGCGCATCGACGTCAAGATCTCAGCCACCTTGATGGAGAAGGTTCTCGGCATGAAGCTGGAGAACCGACCGCAGTCGATCGGCTCGTTCGCGTCGAATCTGCGCGGCTTCGAACAGGTGCGCGACTTCATTGCATCGGGCACGGTCACCGCGCTGGTCGACCTGCCGTTC
>JBDTQC010000231.1:0-5984 GCA_039932405.1 Ideonella sp. | reverse complement strand
CTCCAAGACGAGCGCAGCAAAGGTGTTGTTGCCGATGAACTATGCGGTTCTGATTGGCGGCATGTCGACGACGATCGGCACCTCGACGAACCTGATCGTGGTTGCGTTGGCGGCTGGACTCGGTGTCGGACCGTTCTCGTTGTTCAGCTTCTTTCCACTGGTCATCGCCGCTGCCGTGCCCGGTTTTATCTACCTGTGGTTGGTGGCCCCGCGCTTGCTGGCGGGTGTCCAGGGCCCGAAGGAAGACCTCAGCGATGATGTCTTCGATGCCGAATTGCATGTGGAAGCCGGCAGTTGGCTCGATGGCCGGTCGCTCAGCGAGGCCTTCACAGCGGCAGGCCACCGCCTCCAGGCCATCTCGCTGTTGCGTCGCGACCGAGCCGTGACACCGCTGCCCTCGGTGACGCTGCGCGCTGGTGACCGCCTGGTGTTGCGCGATACGGCGCCGAACCTGAAGGACATCGAAGGGTCCTTAAAGGCGAAGCTGCACAATCTTCCCGACCAGCCGACGGCCGGCAAAGCGCCGCCGCAAACTCGGCAACCAGTGAAGGCCCCGATGCCGGCCGAAGATGAATCGGCCGAAGAAAAGCCTGCTGAATCCGAAACCGAAGAGAAACAAGTGCCGGCGGCGGTGGTTGCCCAGTTGGTGGTGATGCCTGAGTCGCCGTTGATCGGTCGATCGATTCGCCGTGAACGGATCGCCGAGCGTTATGGTGTCGTCCTGGTCGGTCTGCGGCCGCGACGCGGAAGCTCGGGTTGGCAGCGGCAGAACCTGGCTGATCGGGCGATATCGGCCGGCGACATTTTGCTGGTGCAGGGCGAAAACGATTCGATCCGAGCTGCGCAACGAGATGGCATCGGCCTGCTGCTCGACTCGCGCTTCGCGTTGCCCAGGCAGGACAAGGCGGTGCTGGCCCTGGTCACCTTGGCTGCGGTGGTGGTTTTGGCAGCGACCAAGGCCTTGCCGATCTCGATGGCCGCCCTCGGCGGCGCGCTGGTGCTGCTGCTCGGTGGCTGCCTGGCCTGGAAAGACGTGACCCAGGCGCTGTCGGTGCGGGTGGTACTGCTGGTGGCGTCCAGTCTGGCCCTCGGCGATGCGCTGCAAATCACGGGCGCCACCGAATGGCTTGCCGGGCAGTTGGCCGTTGGGCTGAAAGGCATAGGTGCCGCTGTCGTGGTCACGCTGCTGATGGGTCTGATGGGGCTGCTGACCAACTTCGTGTCGAACAACGCTGCCGCGGCGATCGGCACGCCGCTGGGGGTTGCGCTGGCCAAATCGCTGGGCGCCGAAGCCGAGCCATTCGTGCTGGCGGTGCTGTTCGGCTGCAACCTGTGTTACCTGACACCAATGGGCTACCAGACCAACCTGCTGGTGATGAATGCCGCAGGTTACCGGTTTCGCGATTTCCTGAAAGTGGGCACGCCGTTGTTCCTGATCATGTGGGGCGGCTTGTCGGCCATGCTGGCGTGGCGGTATGGCCTTTTTGCCGCGTAGGAGCGGCTTCAGCCGCGCTTGCGTTTTCGTGACACCGCTGAAGAGCGGCTTATGCCGCTGAAGCGCGGCTGAAGCCGCTCCTACATTGCGTCGCCCGCGCCAAAGCGTTCACGAAAGCCCTGCCGAGCTTCGCCGACAAACAGCAGCAGCTGATCGATCGGCACCCGCACCGCGGTGATCTGTTGGGTCTGCGCTTCGAGTTCCAGCTCGGTGGCGGCCAGATCGGCCGGGATGAACAGTGTCTTCGGCAGCACCTGGTGTTCCAATCGGGCTTCTTCCAGCAGTCGGCGGGCTTGCTCCCTGGATGGCTGCCTGGCATGGGTCGACACCGCAGTGGAACTGAGGATCAGGCAACTCGCTGCGTCCATCACCGCAAGGAAGTCGAAATCGCCATCCGCCGCGGTGCGGATCGGGTCATCGTTCAGCTTGAAGGCGATCCAGGCCTCGTCGACTTGAAATTGATTCGGTTGAAGCACGGTCGATCCGATCGTCATTGCATGGGTTATCCGCGGCAGCCACGGCTGGCCGGCATTTTCAACCCCTGTGGCAAACTCCGCCGCTGCCGAATTCAGCTCCCGGAGCCCCCGCATTTTGGATCCCAAGACAAAGATTGTTTCCCAACTCGCCGCCGAGCTCAAGGCGCGGCCGGCCCAGATCGTTGCCGCAGTCGAACTGCTCGACGGTGGCGCCAGCGTGCCGTTCATTGCCCGCTACCGCAAGGAGGCCACCGACGGCCTCGACGACGTGCAACTGCGAGAGCTGGAGCTTCGCCTGGCCTACCTGCGTGAGCTGGAAGAGCGCCGCGCGGCAGTCTTGAAGAGCATTGCCGAACAGGGCAAGCTGACGGCTGAACTGGCCGCCGCAATTGCAGCTGCGCCGACCAAACAGGAGCTGGAAGATCTCTATCTGCCGTACAAGGTGAAGCGCCGCACCAAGGCAATGATCGCTCGCGAGGCCGGCATCGAGCTGCTGGCCGACTCGTTGTTCGGCGATCCGACCCAGATACCGCTTGAAGCCGCCGCTGCGTTCGCTGCCGCGTATGCAGGCGGGGCCGCGGCGCTGGCCGAGGCCGGCTTTGCCGATACCCATGCGGTGCTCGACGGGGTTCGCGACATCCTGGCCGAGCGCTGGGCCGAGGATGCGGGACTGATCGGCAAACTGCGAACCTGGTTGTGGGAAGAGGGCCTTTTCCAGAGCAAGCTGATTGCCGGCAAGCCGGCGGACGATCCGGAGACGTCGAAATTTCGCGACTATTTCGACTATGCCGAGCCGATCCGAAATGTGCCCTCGCACCGTGCGCTGGCAGTCTTTCGAGGCCGCACGCTCGAGTTGCTCGACGCCAAGGTCAGCATCGATGAAGAGGTGGTGCCCGGCCGGCCGACGCTGGCCGAAGGGCGCATTGCCAGCCACCTCGGTTGGCGTCATGCGCAGCGGCCTGGCGACGAGTTGATCCGCAAATGTGTGTCGTGGTGCTGGAAGGTCAAGCTCAGCCTGAGTCTGGAGCGCGACTTGTTCGCGCGTCTGCGCGAGTCGGCCGAGGCTACCGCGATCAAGGTATTCGCCGAGAACCTGCGTGACCTGCTGCTTGCCGCGCCGGCTGGCCCGAAGACCGTGATGGGGCTGGACCCCGGCATTCGCACCGGCTGCAAGGTCGCCGTGGTCGATGTGACCGGCAAGGTGCTCGACACCACAACCATCTATCCACTGGAGCCGCGCAAGGACTGGGAAGGCTCGCTGCATGTGTTGACGAAGCTGTGTGCCACCCACGCCGTCAACCTGATCGCGATCGGCAACGGCACCGGCAGCCGTGAGACCGACAAGCTCGCCAACGACCTGATCAAACGCCTGCAGTCGCTGGCTGGTGCCGACACCGCGACGCTGCAGAAAGTGGTTGTCAGCGAGGCCGGCGCTTCGGTCTACTCGGCGAGCGAATATGCGAGCAAGGAATTGCCCGAGCTGGATGTCAGTCTGCGCGGCGCGGTCAGCATCGCACGTCGATTGCAGGATCCGCTGGCCGAGCTGGTGAAGATCGATCCGAAGAGTATCGGCGTCGGCCAGTATCAGCACGATGTCAACCAGAGTGAACTGGCGCGCTGCCTCGATACGGTGATCGAGGATTGCGTCAACGCGGTCGGGGTCGATCTGAATACCGCTTCGGCGCCGCTGCTGGCTCGGGTTTCGGGCTTGAGCAGCACGGTCGCGTCGAGCATCGTGCGCTGGCGAGATTCGAACGGGGCATTCCGCAATCGGCGTCAGTTGCTCGACGTGAGCGGCCTCGGGCCGAAGACCTTCGAACAAAGCGCGGGCTTCCTGCGCATCCGCAACGGCGACAACCCGCTCGATCAATCGGGCGTGCACCCCGAGACCTATGGCGTGGTCGAGCGCATTCTGGGTGCCGTGAAACGACCGGCGATCGAGGTGATGGGTCGAGCCGACGTGATTCGCACGCTCAAGCCCGAAGCGTTCGCCGACGAGCGATTCGGTGCGATCACGGTGAAGGACATCCTGACCGAACTCGAAAAGCCGGCGCGCGATCCGCGGCCCGACTTCAAGGTGGCGCGCTACAGCGAAGGCGTCGAAGACATCAAGGATCTGCAGCCCGGCATGACGCTCGAAGGCACGGTCAGCAACGTGGCGCAGTTCGGCGCCTTCGTCGATCTCGGTGTGCACCAGGACGGGCTGATCCATGTCAGCCAACTGGCCAACAAGTTTGTCTCGGATGCGCGTGAGGTCGTCAAGACCGGTGACGTGGTCAAGGTCAAGGTGCTCGAAGTCGATCTGGCGCGCAAGCGGATTTCATTGACGATGAAACTCGACGCCAAGATCGTGCCGGCCGGCCAGCGCACCGACAACAGCTTCAGGCCGGTGGGGCGTGGCGAGCGGCCCGGCGCCGCGCCGCGCGGGGCTGGCGAGCAGCGGGCAAGCGGAGGATCGTCTGCGATGGCGGCGGCGTTTGCAAAGTTGCAAGGCAAGCGCTGATCGGTGGCAAGAGGCAAACACCACTGTTGCCGGAGCGTCTCAAGCCACGCTTTGGCTGGTTGATGGTCTGGCAAAAAAAGCGCGGCTGAAGCCGCTCCTACGTACCGGGTTCCAGAGGGTCGAAATCCTGGGATCGCAACTCGATCGGCTGCCCGTGCGGGGTGCGATGGGCGGCATGTTCCCAGGCGTGCGCGCAGTTGTGCAGCTGGTCGGCAGAAGCCAGTCCTTTCGCGGCGACCAGGGATTCGAGCGCAGCCAGCCAGTGCTGGTAGTAGGTATCGCCATGATCCGGATCGCCGGCTGACTGCGCCGCGCTGATCTGCTGCGACAGGGCGGTGGCCCATTCGGTCCAGCTGAAGGCACCGCGCTGGTGGAGTGCCACGGTCATCGCAAACGCCTGTGCCTGCCAGGGCTCGCTGAATACCGGGCCATCATGATCTCGCGGTTGGCCGTTCAGCAGCCCGAGCTCATCATCGAATGGTTGACGACTCATGCCGGCTCCAGCGTGCTTTCCCAGGCGTCGATCGACACCGTCAAGTCGCTCGATCCGCTCTCGCCCCAGACCTCAGTGCCATCAAACACGACGGTATAGAGCCACTGGGGCTGCTCGCCCAGCCCCTGGGCATGACTCTCTGCGAAAACATGGCAACCATGGATGCGCTCGATCACGCCGCGTCTGCCTTGCACGTAACCCGGCAGCCGGCTGTGGTGATCGACCGAGGCCGCGCGCGTGCTGACCGCCTGGCCGATCTGGAACCGCGCCGCCGAAGCTGCCGGCCGCGCGGTCGGGCTGCCACGCGCCAGCGTTGGCGCCACCTCGGCAGCGCGCAGCAGGTTCGCAATGGGCAGCGCGGGATGCAGCATGTGGCCTTGCGCCAGCTCGTCGGCCTGCACCAGCCCACGCTGGAGCATCAGCTTCTCCAGTCCCTTCAGCCAGATCTGGTAATAGCTCGACTCGGCGTAATCGGGCAGCGTCTCTCGGGCGGCGCGGCTGGCGTCGATGTTCCAGCTGCGGGTAGCGCCCATCGCCAGCGTCAGCGCAAGCACACGAGGTTCCCAGTCGGCGTGGAACAGCTCGCCTTCGGGCTCGGGCACGATGGCGCCGACTGCAGGCTGGCCGCCCAGATCAGCGTGGCTGAGGTAGCTCATGGCTGCGCTCCCTGTACAGGTTGCAGAGCAAGTCCGGTGCCAATCATCGAGTCGCGGGTCACGAGCGCGGCCAGCGCAGGCTCGTCGAGGCCCTCGCTGCCCTGCGGCCGCTGCGGAATCACGAGGTAACGCACTTCGGCGGTCGAGTCCCAGACGCGGATCGATGTCTGCTCGGACAGTTGCACACCGAACTCGGCCAGCACGCCGCGCGGGTCGCGCACCACGCGCGAGCGATACGGCGCACTCTTGTACCAGGTGGGTGGCAGGCCGAGCACCGGCCACGGATAACAGCTGCACAAGGTGCACACCACCAGGTTGTGGCACGAGGGTGAATTGAAAACTGCCACCATGTGTTCGCCCT
>JBDTQC010000230.1:0-6002 GCA_039932405.1 Ideonella sp. | reverse complement strand
AGAGTTCGTGCTGATCGGAAAGCAGGCGGTGCAGGGAAAACGGTTCGGGGTCGAGTTCCAGACGCCCGGCTTCGATCTTCGACAGGTCGAGCAGATCGTTGATCAATTCGAACAGCGTCTGGCCCGACCGTTGAAAGACGGACACATAGCGCTGCTGCTCGTCGTTCAGCGGGGTGCGTTGCAGCAACTCGGCGACGCCCAGCAAGGCGTTCATCGGGGTGCGGATCTCGTGACTCATATTGGCGAGAAACTCGGATTTGGCCTGGTTGGCGGCTTCCGCCATCGCGCGCTCGATGCGCAACTGGCGGTTGACCAGGCCGACCCACCGCAATTGCAGCAGCGTCGCGATCAGGAACCCGCCAGCGACGATCACCAATGGCAATAGAAATTCGACCTCGATGCGCCCATGAACCAGCATCGCCAGGCCACCCGCGATTACCAGCACCAGCGCACTCAGCGACGACAGAAAGTCATCGCGCAACAGCGGCCGCCTGCGCAACCAGACCAGCAGGCTCGGCGACAGCGCGATCGCCGCAAACGCCGCTGCCAGCCACGGTGCAGGCGGGGCGAGCACCAAGTTGCGGCCAAGTGCAGCATGGGCACAGGCGAGCAGTCCGGTTCCAGAGACCCGGCCGAGTGGCGTCACCACATCGTCGGCCAGGAACGCACTGCTGCCGATGAAGACGGTGCGTCCCTGCAACACGGCCTGCAAGGCGGCTCGATCCCTGATTCCAAGGGCAGTTTCCATCACGCTGCTGAAGGCCAGGCGCGGCACGGCGTCACGATTGTTCGGCAAGATCAGCGTGACCTGTCCGGCCGAATTAACGGGCCAGCGCTGCTGGCCGAGCGAGACTGAATCGGCATCGCGCGTCAACCGGTCGGCACTGCCCGCCAGCGCCAGCAGTCTGGGCGCCAGCGCCATCGAAGGGTAGACCAGCCCGTCCGCTTCATGCAGCAGTGACAGCCGCCGCAACAAACCGTCATCGTCAAGCTGGGTCGAGACAACACCGACCGCGCCGACGATGGCGGCTCTCGCCAATGTGGACAGCAACACATCGTCGGGCATCACCATCTCGGCCCAGTGAGCCGACGGCAGACCTGGTGCCGACGCCATCGCGATCCGCCGGCGCAGCGGTTCCGATCGCAAATCTGCTCCGCCCCCGCGCTGCTGGCCGACAGCAGCCAGCACCACATCCGGGCGCTCGCCGAGGGTACGCGAGAGCGTCTCGTCACCGTCACGCGGCTCCGAAAACACAAGGTTGAGCGCAATTGGCCCCGCGCCGACGTCGCGCAGGAAACTGATCAGCAGCGCGAACGTGTCGCGCGAATAGGGCCAACCGCCGAGTCGGGGCCGCAAGTCGCGCAGCGAAGCATCGTCGATGTCGATGACGACGACATCGTCGAAATGGGCTGGCTGGGCGACGGCCCGGATGCTGAGGTCGTACAAGGTGCTCGACAAGCGCGCACTCAGCGGGCTCAATGCCAAGGCGCCGCCAATTGCCAGGGCCAGCAGGGGAACCCAGACCAGACCAAACGGCGAACTGTGCGGGCTGACGACGGTCACACCCGCCGGCGCCCTCCAGCGCCGACGCAAGGGCGCCAGCCATTGACCCAGGCGTTCGAATGGCGTCATTCAGGTGCTGCGCCAAGCCGCCCTGCAAATGCCGAAGCTCGATGGCGCGAGTGATTCCACTCGCATTGGACCATGCTTTGCGGGGGCAGCGGTGCGACAAAAAGCACGGCGCTGACCGGCCTGTTCAATGGGCCTGGTCCCAATTGGCGCCGACACCCACCTCGGCCAGCAACGGCACTTTCAGGTGAGCCACCGAGGCCATCAAGCGCGGAATCGCCTCCCGTGCCCAATCAATTTCAGCCAGCGGCACTTCGCAGACCAATTCGTCATGCACCTGCATGACGATCCGGGTGGCGCGCCGTTCGTCATCAATCGCATTTTGCAAGGCGATCATCGCCAGCTTGATCAGGTCGGCAGCCGAGCCCTGCATCGGCGCATTGATCGCCTGGCGTTCGGCCCCACTTTTGCGCGGACCGCTGCCACCGCTGATTTCAGGCAAATAGATGCGGCGTCCGAACATGGTTTCAACATAACCTTTGGCGCGCGCCGAGGCGCGGGTCTCGTCCATGTAGCGCTTGACACCGGCAAAGCGCTGGAAATATCGCTCGATGTAGAGGGCCGCCGCAGCGCGTTCGATGCCCAGACTTTGCGCCAGACCGAACGCGCCCATGCCGTAGATCAATCCGAAATTGATGGTCTTGGCGTAGCGACGCTGTTCATTGCTGACTGCTTCGGGTGCGACCGCAAAGACTTCGCTGGCGGTGGCACGGTGCACATCCATGCCGTCTTCGAAGGCACGCAGCAAGCCGGGATCCTCGCTGATGTGCGCCATGATGCGCAGCTCGATTTGCGAATAGTCGGCGCTGACGATCTGGTGTCCGGGCGGCGCAATGAAGGCCTCGCGGACCCGCCGGCCTTCGACCGTGCGAATCGGGATGTTCTGCAGATTCGGGTCGTTGCTCGCCAGCCTTCCGGTGACCGCAACCGCCTGCGCGTAAGTCGTATGGACTCTGCCGGTTGCCGGGTTCACCATCAGCGGCAGCTTGTCGGTGTAGGTACCCTTCAACTTGGCCAGCGAGCGGTGCTCGAGCAGCCTGGCCGGCAACGGATAGTCGGCCGCCAGTTCGGCGAGCACTTCCTCGTCGGTGGACGGCGCGCCCGACGCGGTCTTCTTCTTGACCGGCAGGCCCAGTTGCTTGAACAGCACCTCGCCAATCTGCTTCGGCGAGCCCATGTTGAACGGCTGCCCCGCCAGTGCATAGGCCTCCTGCTCGAGCTTGACCATCCGCTCGCCGAGTTGCTGGCTCTGGGCGGCCAGGGCCAGCGGGTCGATCAGCACGCCGTGTCGTTCGATGCGCTGCAGGATCAGCGCGGCCGGCATCTCGATGTTGCGGTACAGGTCGCGCAGCGCCGGCGTCGCCTCGAGCTGAGGCCACAGGGTCTGGTGCACGTGCAGGCACATCTCGCTGTCCTCGCACGAATATTCCGCCGCGCGTTCGATATCGACCTGCCCGAACGCAATCTGCTGCGCACCTTTGCCGCACAGGTCTTCATAACTCAGGCCACGGCGCCCCAGGTGGCGTTCTGCCAGACTCTCCAGGCCATGCGGCTTGTGTGCTTCGAGCACATAGCTCTGCAACATCGTGTCATGTTGATAACCCCGGACCGAAACGCCGGCATTGGCAAACACGTGCAGGTCGTATTTGACGTTCTGCCCCAGCTTCGCGGCGGCCGGGTTTTCGAGCCAGGGTTGCAGGTGAGCGAGCACCACATCCAGCGCCAGTTGATCCGGCGCGCCCGCATAGTCGTGGGCGATCGGAATGTAGGCGGCCTGACCGGGCGCAACGCTCACAGAGATGCCGACCAGGCGCGCCAACATCGCGTCCAGCGAGTCGGTCTCGGTATCGAGCGCCGTCAGCGATGCCGCCGAAATCTTGTCGACCCAGGCCGCCAGCCGATCGACCGTCGTCACCGTCTCGAAGTGACGCTCGATCGGTTCGGCAATCGGCGCCGGCCGAAGTGCCGGCTCGGCAGCCACTGCGGGCGGCGCACGCGTGTCGAGTTCACGCAGGAAGGTCTTGAAACCATGGCGCTCGTAGAAGGCCAGCAAGCCGGCCGTGTCGAGTGCACGCCAGGCCAGCGAGTCGATCGATGGCCAGTCGGCCAGCTGGGCGGTCAGATCGCAATCGGTCTTGACGGTGACGAGCTTGCGGCCGGTCGGCAACCAATCGAGTACCTGGCGCAGGTTCTCGCCAGCTGCTCCCTTGACAGAGGCGGCGGCTGCGATCACGCCGTCGAGCGAGCCATGTTCGGCGATCCATTTGGCCGCGGTCTTCGGTCCGACCTTGGCCACCCCGGGCACGTTGTCGACCGTGTCGCCCATCAGGCTCAGGTAATCGACGATGCGCGACGGTGGCACCCCGAACTTGTCCATCACCCCAGCCACGTCCAGGCGCTCGTTGCTCATCGTATTGATCAGCGTCACCTGCGGCGTCACCAATTGCGCCAGGTCCTTGTCGCCGGTCGACACGACGACCGAATGCCCGCCCTCCGCGGCAACCCGGCACAAGGTTCCGATCACGTCGTCGGCCTCGACCCCCGGCACCTCGAGCACCGGCCAGCCCAGCAGGGCCACCACTTCATGGATCGGTGCGATCTGCGCCACCAGATCGTCCGGCATCGGTGCCCGATTGGCCTTGTATTGCGGATACCAGTCGTCGCGGAACGTCGGACCCTTGGCGTCGAACACGCACGCCGCATGCTGGGCGGGATACTGCTCGCGCAGCCGTTGCAACATCGCAACCATGCCATGCAGCGCGCCGGTCGGCAGGCCGTTCGGGCTGCGCAGGTTGGGCAGCGCGTGATAGGCGCGGTAGAGATAGCTGGAGCCGTCGACCAGCAGCAGCGTGCGAGGAAGGGTTGGATCACTCATGCGAACATTGTGCGGGCTTTGCCGATTGTGCCGTCGCCGCCCTCGACAAGGGGCAAAATAGCCGTCAGGCATCGGCGCGCACGCTCGCACGCCGAGCCGCCTTCCGGCATCGTTAAAATGCACCCCACCATGACGCGCCTGACACCCCTCCTCCTGGCCCTTCTCTTTGGGCCGGCCCTGGCGCAGACCCCGCCGCCTGAGCAAACGCCGCCGACGCCTGCCGAGGCGCGCAGCGAGCCCAATATCCAGCGCCAGGTGATCGAGGACGAAGGATCGAAGATCGAAGAGTTGAAGGTTCGCGGCAACACCACGCGCATTTCGGTCACGCCGAAGGTCGGCACCAGCCGACCGTACGAAATCATCACGGAAGACGGATCGCGCGACGTGTCCGACGGACTGACCGGATCGCGCGGGGCCGCCGGCAAGCGGGTCTGGCGCGTGATGTCGTTCTGAGTCGCCCTGACGCGCTGATGGCCGTCTTTACCGAGGTGCCGTTCGACACGGCGCGGGCCTTCGTCGAACGCCTGGGCATTGGCGAGCTGACCAGCCTGCGCGGCTGTCCAGGCGGCATCGAGAACACCAATTATTTCGCCGACACGACGCAAGGCCGCTACGTACTGACCCTGTTCGAGCGGCTCGACGCCGAGCAACTGCCCTTTTACCTGCACCTGATGAAGCACCTGGCCGAGCGCGGCATACCGGTGCCTGATCCGCAGGCCGATGCGCAGGGCCGAATCCTGCATGAACTGCTCGGCAAACCGGCGGCCCTGGTAAATCGGCTGCCGGGCGGCCATCACCTCGCGCCGGACGCCAGACACAGCGCAACCGTCGGACACATGCTCGCCCGCATGCACCTGGCCGGACTTGATTTCAAGCTTGTGCAGCCGAATTTGCGCGGTCTGGATTGGTGGATCGAGACGGTGCCGGTGGTGGTGCCCTTCCTGCACACAGCGCAGCGCGAGTTGATTGAATCAGAACTGCAGTTCCAGCAACAGGTGGCCGCCTCGCCAGCCTATGGCGCCACACCGGCGGGGCCGATCCACGCCGACCTGTTTCGCGACAACGTGATGTTCGATGATGCGCAAGGGCGGGACGAACTCGGCGGTTTCTTCGATTTCTACTTCGCCGGCATCGACCGCTTCATCTTCGACATCGCCGTCTGTCTGAACGACTGGTGCATCGATCTGGCGACCGGCGTGTTGGTCGAGGACCGCGCTCAGGCCTTCGTCGCAGCCTACGACGGGGTGCGCGAGCTGACAGCCAACGAGATCCGTCTGCTGCCGGCGATGATGCGCGCAGCTGCACTGCGCTTCTGGATTTCCCGGCTGTGGGATCTCCATCTGCCACGCGACGCCAGCATGCTGCAGGCCCACGACCCCGATCATTTCGAACGCGTCCTGCGCTGCCGGATCGATGCCCCCTGGCATTTCGAGCGCCACTGAAGCCATGCAATTGCATCAAGTCCCGGCCCGCCAGGGTTTCGTCTGGGTCCGTCGC
>JBDTQC010000229.1:0-6013 GCA_039932405.1 Ideonella sp. | reverse complement strand
CGAAACCGCACTGGAAAACGGTGCGCATGCGCATGATCAGCAATGCGCCGGCGCGGGTGGCTGCGCTGCTGGCCGGTGACGTGCAGCTGATCGAAGGTGTGCCGACCGCCGACATTGCACGCCTGAAGAAGGACGGCCGCCTGACCCTGGCCTCTGCGGTCAGCAATCGTCTGATCTATCTTCACATGGACAGCGACCGTGATGTCACACCGTTCGTCACCGCCAAGGATGGTTCTGCGCTGACAAAAAATCCATTCAAGGATGTACGGGTTCGCAAGGCGATATCGATGGCACTCGACCGCGATGCCATATCCAGCCGCATCATGGAAGGCCAGGGCCAGCCGGCCGGGCAGTTGCTGCCGGATTTCTTCCCTGGCACCAGCAAACGGCTGCCGCCGCCCAAGCAGGATCAGGCCGGTGCGCGCAAGCTGCTGGCTGAAGCGGGTTATCCGAACGGTTTCGCCCTGACGCTGCATTCGCCCAACAACCGCTACATCAACGACGAAAAGGTGGCGCAGGCGATCGCCGGCATGCTGAACCGCGTGGGCATCGATACCAAGCTCGAAGCGATGCCGAGCAGCGTATTTTTCTCGCGAGCCGGCAAGCTCGATTTCTCGATGTATCTGGCCGGCTGGGGTGCTGAAACGGGCGAAACGAGTTCACCGCTGCGTGCGCTGATCGGCACATTCGACGCCAAGACGGGCATGGGGCAGGCCAACCGCGGCCGCTTCTCAGACCCGGGTGTCGACGCGTTGATCCTCACCGCAATGACCAACATTGACGATACCAAGCGCAACCTGATGCTGGCGGCGGCCTGCGACAAGGCCGTCGGCGAATTGCAGGCCATCGTGCCGGTGCATTACGAGGTCTCTTCGTGGGCCATGCGCAAGGGTATCAACTATCCGGGCCGTGCCGATCAATATACGCTGGCTGCCGAGGTGACCGCGGGCAAGTGACGAGCGATCGCAGGCCGTGACCGTCTTTCTGCTGCGCCGGCTGGCGCAGACCGCGCTGGTGCTGTTTGTCAGCTCGCTGCTGGTATTTTTCGGCCTCTACGTGGTTGGCAATCCGGTGGACATCCTTGTCAACCCGGTGGCCGACGAAGTCGAGCGCGCGCGTGCGGCCGCTGCGCTGGGCCTCGATCGGCCGATCCTCGAGCAATACTTCGTGTTCGTGCGAAGCGCGCTCGGTGGCAACCTGGGCACCAGCTTTGTCTACGGCCAGTCGGCACTCGAGGTGATTCTGCAACGCATGCCGGCAACGCTCGAGCTGGCCTTGCTGGCGATGCTGATTTCAGTGGGCATTGGCGTGCCGCTGGGGCTGTATGCCGGGCTGAAACCGGATAGCGTGCTCGCCAAAGGAATCATGGCCGGATCGATCGTCGGCTTTTCGCTGCCGACCTTCTGGGTCGGGCTGATCCTGATCCTGATCTTCGCTGTGCAACTCGGCTGGCTGCCATCGGGGGGGCGCGGACCGACCGTCGATGTCCTGGGGTTGAAATTGTCGATCCTGAGTTGGGAAGGG
Organism: Ideonella sp.; assembly: GCA_039932405.1. Taxonomy (GTDB): domain Bacteria; phylum Pseudomonadota; class Gammaproteobacteria; order Burkholderiales; family Burkholderiaceae_C; genus Ideonella_A. The sequence goes on along the minus strand of JBDTQC010000229.1, from coordinate 4,489 downwards.
CTGCGCTATGCGCTGCTGCCCGCAATCAACCTGGCGCTGTTCAAGCTCAGTCTGATCATCCGGCTGACCCGGGCCCAGGTGCGCGAGCAGTCGCTGCTCGATTACATGCGGTTCGCCCGTGCCAAGGGCTTGCGCAAACGGCGCATCATCGGTGTACACCTGCTGAAAAATATCCTGATTCCCCTGGTCACCGTGGTTGGGCTGGAGCTGGGGTCGGTGATTGCTTTCGCGGTCGTCACCGAGACGATCTTTGCCTGGCCGGGCATGGGCAAGCTGGTAATCGATTCGATTTTTCAACTTGATCGCCCGGTGGTCGTGGCCTACTTGATGATGATCGTGCTGATCTTCATCATCATCAACCTCGTTGTCGATGTGCTCTACAGCGCGCTCGATCCGCGGGTTCGCCTGGGCGGCGAGTCAGCATGAGTGCCGACGGCCGGTGGCGCGTCTTCGCAGCCGATTTCGCGCGCAGCCGGATCGCGATGACGGGATTGGTGCTGTTGCTGGTGGTCGTCCTGCTGGCGCTGCTGGCGCCCTGGATCGCACCGCAGAATCCCTACGATCTCGGCAAGCTCGATCTGATGGATTCGCGCCTGCCGCCGGGCGAAAAGGCCAGCTCTGGCGGCTTGGTCTATCGGCTCGGGACGGATGGTCAAGGGCGCGACATGTTGTCAGCCATCCTGTATGGCCTGCGTGTCTCGCTCCTCGTCGGTGCGGCCAGCGGCGTGATCGCCTTGACGATCGGCGCCTTGCTTGGTGTCTTCGCTGCCTGGCGCGGCGGGCGCTTCGAGCAATTCCTGATGCGTGTCGTCGATATCCAGCTCGGTTTTCCGGCGATCCTGGTTGCGCTGATCCTGCTTGCAGTGCTGGGGCGCGGTGTCGACAAGATCATCATCGCGCTGGTGGCCGTGCAGTGGGCCTATTTCGCGCGAACCGCCCGGTCGGCCGCAATGGTCGAGCGGCGCAAGGAATACATCGAGGCGGCGCGCGGGCTCGGCCTGCCCGGCTGGCGCATCATGCTGCGCCACCTGCTGCCGAATGCCTTGCCGCCGCTGATCGTGGTTGGCACGGTGCAGGTTGCGCATGCGATTGCGCTCGAGGCGACGTTGAGTTTTCTGGGCCTCGGCCTGCCCACCACCGAGCCTTCGCTCGGGTTGCTGATCGCGAACGGCTACGAATACCTGATGTCGGGCAAATACTGGATCAGCGTCTACCCGGGCATAGCCCTGCTGATGACCATCCTGGCGATCAACCTGGTCGGCGACCAGCTTCGCGACGTGTTGAACCCGAGGCTGTCGCGATGAACGCGATGAACGCGGTGAGCGCGGTGTTGTCGGTGCGCGGTCTGGTGACTGAATTCGACACGCGCCAGGGTGCGTTGCGGGCGGTGCAGGATGTGTCGTTCGAGTTGGCGCGCGGCGAGGTGCTCGGCCTGGTTGGCGAATCGGGCTCTGGCAAGTCGGTGACCGGCTATTCGATCATGGGCCTGATCGACGCCCCCGGGCGCATCGCCGGAGGCAGTGTGCGCTTCGACGGCCAGGAGCTGATTGGCGCTGCCGATGAGACGCTTCGGCAGTTGCGTGGCATGCGGCTGGCAATGATCTTTCAGGATCCGATGATGACCCTGAACCCGGTTCTCAGCATCGAGACTCAGATGGTCGAGACCGTGCTGGCGCATCAACAGGTGAGTCGCCAGGCGGCTCGTGCGCGCGCCATCGAGGTGCTGACGCAAGTCGGCATCGCGTCGGCCGAGGCTCGGCTGGCTCAGTACCCGCACCAGTTTTCGGGTGGCATGCGCCAACGGGTGGCGATCGCGATTGCGCTGCTGAACCGGCCCGACGTGATCATCGCCGACGAGCCGACCACCGCGCTCGACGTCACCGTGCAGGGCCAGATCCTGCACGAGATGCAGCGGCTGGTGCAGGAAACCGGCAGCGCGCTGGTCTGGATCACGCACGATCTGGCGGTGGTGGCCGGCCTGGCTGATCGGATTGCAGTGATGTATGCGGGGCGCATCGTCGAATCCGGACCGGTCGATGCGGTGCTCGCGAGTCCGGCCCATCCGTATACGCGCGGTCTGCTCGATTCCGTGCCTGCGCACAACGCAGTCGGTCAGCGTCTGCGCCAGATTCCCGGCATGGCGCCCACCTTGCATGCGCTCGACGGCGGGTGCGCATTTCGCCCCCGCTGCAACCGCGCCGATGCAGCGTGCGAGCAGACGCCCGCGCTCGTCACCGATGGTCAACGTCAATTGCGTTGCCACCATCCCATCATCGATGCCGCGCGCAGGGCGTGGGGGCCGCAATGAGCGAGGTCCTGCTGCAGTTTGATCGGGTCAGCAAACGCTTCGAGCGGCGGCTCGATGTGATCGAGCGTTTTGCCAGGCGGCTCGGTGCCGGCGTCGAAGCTCAGGTGGTGCACGCGGTCGACCGGGTCGACATGCAGGTCGATGCCGGAGAAGTGGTCGCGCTGGTCGGAGAATCAGGCTGCGGAAAGAGCACGCTCGGCCGGCTTGGCGCCGGACTTCACGAGCCGAGCGAAGGAACGGTGCGCTATCGCGGCCAACCGCTGCAGACCGGCCCGGGCCATCGGCCGGTGCAGATGATTTTTCAGGATCCATTTGCGTCGCTGAATCCGCGCCTGCGTGTCGGTGCGGCAATCGCCGAAGCACCGCTGGTGCATGGCCTGGTCGATCGGTCGGCGGCCGATGCCTACGTGGCTGATCTGCTGCAGCGCGTAGGCCTCGACCCGGCACTCGCACCGCGTTACCCGCACCAGTTTTCGGGTGGCCAGCGGGCCCGCATCGGCATCGCGCGGGCGCTTGCGGTGCGCCCGGAGTTTCTGGTTTGCGACGAAGCGGTTGCTGCGCTCGATGTCTCGATCCAGGCCCAGGTGCTGAATCTGTTCATGGACCTGCGCGCACAACTTGGCCTGACCTACCTGTTCATCAGCCACGATCTCGGCGTCGTCCGCCACCTGGCCGATCGGGTGGTCGTGATGTACCTCGGGCGCATTGTCGAATCGGCCCCGGCAGCCGCCTTGTTCGCCGAGCCCCTGCATCCGTATGCCAGGGCGCTGCTCGATGAGGTGCCTCGACTCGACCGCCTGCACCGGACATTCGTGCCGATCCGCGGCGAGATCCCGTCGCCGTTGAACCCGCCCAGCGGCTGCCATTTCCACCCGCGTTGCAGCCACGCGATGCCGCGCTGTTCGAGCGAGGTGCCGGTTCTGCAGGCGATGGGCAACGGCCGCACGGTCGCCTGCCATCTGCACCAGGGCCAGCAGCCCGTGGCCCCCGGTCCACGCACTCAAGCATGACTCATCAGGAGACTCGACCATGAAACAAGTACCAGCGATCGAACTGCCACTGCCCGACATTGCGCCGTTTCGGCAAGGCAATGCCGGCGTCGATTGGGTTCATGTGCTCGACTCCGGTCAGCCCGGGCCAACCGTCCTGGTGCAGGCCCTGACCCACGGCAACGAAATCTGCGGCGCACTGGCGCTGGCCTGGTTGTTCGGCGAAAAGCCGCAGCCGCTGCAGGGACGGTTGATCCTGACATTTGCCAATATCGAGGCGTTCTCGCGCTTCGATCGAGCGGCGCCACATGCCTCGCGTTTTGTCGACGAAGACTACAACCGCGTCTGGGCCGACGATGCGCTGTTCGGAGCGCGTGACAGTTGCGAGTTGCGCCGTGCACGTGCCCTTCAGCCCTTTGTCGATTCGGCCGATTTCATCCTCGACATCCACTCGATGCACGAGGCCTGCAAGCCGATCATGGTGTGCGGGCAGGTAGAAAAGAATGCCGCACTGGCGCGCCGCATCGGTGTGCCTGCCACGATCCTGCTGGATACCGGCCACCCGGCCGGTTTGCGCATGATCGAGCGCGGCCCTTTCGGTGATCCGGACAGCCCGCGCTGTGCCGTGCTGGTCGAGTGTGGCCAGCACTGGGAAGCTGCCGCCGAACAAGTCGCGATCGATACGCTGGTTCGTTTCCTCGGTGTCACCGGTGTCGTCGATCCGGCCTGGGCGATGGCGCGACGGCGCTTCGCCGAGGTCGAGCCGCAACGCACCGTCCGCGTGACCGAGGCGGTGGTCGCGCGCTCGGGCAGCTTCGAATTTCTGGTGCCGCCGGTCGGACTGGGTGTGGTGGCCAAGGCGGGTACGCCGATCGCTCGCGACGGCGATCAGATCTGGACCGCGCCGTACGACAACACCGTGCTGGTGATGCCGTCGCTGACCCATCTGCGCCCGGGCAATACTCAGGTTCGACTGGGCCGCTTCGTCGATTGACCAGAGCGCCTGCACAAGTCGGATTGCCGAGACCCTGAAAGCAAAGGCAAGGCCTTTACACTGCTTCGATGAATTCCAATCTCGTTCGTCTGGCGGCCTGCCAGGGCCTGCTGTTGACGAACAACGTCATCTTCATCGCAGTCAACGGCTTGATCGGACTCAGCCTGGCGCCGGGTGAGGTCGCCGAGGCAGTTGTGC